>CAYFRV010000173.1:0-6188 GCA_964345495.1 uncultured Bacteroidales bacterium
TTAAACAGGTAACTTATATGATTTCTAACCTTTTTTACTGGATATCGCCAATAATTGTTCCTGTTCCATAATTTGCGTTAATCCGGTATATTTCACCTGCTTGCACCCAATTCGTATTAGTAAGTCTTGCACTACTATACCAAGTATTATCATCCCAAATAAAACCTTTAGGGGACTGTGTGTAAACATTCTGATTAGGCTTAAAAGTAGTGTAACCACTTCCATTATTATAAACATCAATATTATTGGGCTCAAGAGGCAAATAATAAGGTGTATAGTCAGAAGTTGTGCTTCGAACACGCGCTTGTGCACCTGTACCTACAGTTGAAGCAATCGTCATATAATACCAGTCATATGGGTCATATCCGCGACCGGGATAACCGAGTTCAATATCTTGTATAATACCGTTCGCAGTATCAACCTCAATTGATTTAATGTAAGCCTGTCTTAGATATTCAGTATACCATTCATCCGGTGGTGCAATATCAACTTTAATATTACTGGTGCTTTCTACTTCCTCTGCTTCTGCATAAGGTTTAAAAACTGTACCAATCGCAGTTTTTTCTACTACAGTAGAGTCGTTTTCACGGACAGCAATCTTCTGATCATACTCTAAATCAGGGAACTTAATCCAAATATTTCTACCTGAGCCATCAATGGGTACTAAAAGTTCAAAATAACCATTCGCTTCTGTTTTTGCAGTAGCCAAAGGTTTATCATCGGTATCAAAAGCAGTAATAGTGATTCCTTCAGGGTGTTCTGCCGAATCTGTTGTCAAATCCGTTTGTATTTTTACATTACCCACAATACGGGCGGCTTCATCTTTCAAGTAAAGTTCAGCAATGTAACCCGCTGAAGCTTCACGCCCGTTTGTTTCAATGGTAATCTGTTCATCATACTCAAAATACCCATCTTTGGTAATATGCAACTTAGCTTCACCTACTGAAACATCAGAAAAAACAGCCATTCCTGAAGAATCTGTTTCAGCAGTTAACACTTCTCCATTATCGGTTAATCTAACCTGCGCTCCACCAACAGATCTACCTGTCGAATTCTCCATAACAGATAAGTTAAGATCTGTCTCTTGGATTTTCTTCAGAAGTTCCTCTTCATTCATGTCATCCTTCTCACATGAAGAAAACAATAAACCCATGGTGAGCAGTAATAATGATAAATATATAATCCTATTCATATAATTCCTTTCTTTTATCAAAGAATAATTTTAACATTTCAAGAAAAGTAAATACAAACCAATCCTATAATTTGATTGGTTTGTATTCGGATAAATTATTCTATCTCTTGCTCTCTGTAAGTACCAGAGCCATAATGACCTTCAATAACCCTTATTTCATCGGACTTTAAATTATTAATCCAGGTAGTAAAAGCAGGAGATTGCTGAGGATCACGATTAGCATTGTTAAATGTTGGGTAGCCGGAACCTGGTGACTTAATAGCATAATTAGTAAGCTCACCACTTCCATTAATATATCCTGTAACCTCTGCTCCGGATCCTTCAAACAGAGAGTTTATGGCTATATCTACACTGTCATCAGCAGCATATCCAGAACCCCAATCTGAAATATTTAAATAGCTAATTTCGCCATCTCCATTCACACCTACATTACCAATCACAGCAGTTTCGCCTTCTCCTGATGGTTCTGGGACGATAGCATACACAGAAGGTACAGAATTAGGAACATTTTCAGCATTACCTGATGGATTAAACACTGTAGGGATACTTGCAATACTTGGTTCAGTTGCAGGGAATTCAGGTTGTCCTTTATCTCTGTTTTTAGCAATAGTTTGATCGATAGTCAACGTTGGATATTTGATTTCAAGATCAACTCCTCCCTGATCCTTTGACGGAACAACAAATTCAAACTTTCCTTCTGCATTAGTTGTAGCCATTATTTCAACAGGCTGTACATTACCCATATGAACAAAGGCCGAAATCTTAGTTTCTGCCGGTGGTGCTTCAACACTGTCATTTGTGAGATCTGTCTGAATATTCAGTTCACCTTTAATGGTAGCGGTATTCGTATCTAAAGAAAGCACAGGGACATTAACAGTGTAGCTTCCCTGTCTGTAATTATCTACATCAATATTTGCCATTGTACGGACTGGCGTATAACCTTCTTTTTCTACCTCAACCGGCATATTGCCGCCAATTTTGACATTGCTGAAGGATGCAATACCCATAGAATTGGTCTCACTGGTTTTATCACTACCATCTTTAATAATGGTTACTGAGGCATTCTCTACTCCTGTATTGCTATACCCATCAAAAACATATACAGACAAATCTATAGATTGCTGTGCATCAAGGGCGTCCTTTTCGGAAAACTCGTCTTCACATGCAGTAAAAACTACTGCAAGCATTGCTAACGATAATAATAATTTAAATCTGATCTTTTTCATAGCTAAATATTCATTTTAATGATTAATAATTCTTTTATTTATTTTGATGATTCTAAAATTTTAAACCAACACTTATGGATAGCGCATTGCTGTTTATGTCACCAGTTACGCCATAAAAATCCATATAACTGTAACTCTCCTTAACTGGAAGTATACCATATTTATAGGAGATTTCGAACAAAAAACTAAAATCTTTACTTGTAGGAATATTAAAATTTAATCCTGCAGTGGCTCCGAACTGTAACATTTTGTACTGGTCGGTAACAACATTTGATCCTGTAGTTGTTACAAACTGGTCGTTTATCTGACCTGTCTTCTCATAATTTTCGGTGGCCGCCACATTAACATCCATATAGGGGCCAACTAACAAATCGGGTAAATAAACCTTGTCAAACATTGAGAATTTTGCCTGAAACGGAACATATACATTATGCAGTGTAACAGAAGCATCCTTTACATACTTTGTATCATAATTCTCTGGTGCTCCGTATCTGCTTTCATCAACAAACTTAACATAAGTTCCGCCCTGCTGAAAATAAGCAAGATCCAACTGTACAGAAAACTGGTCTGATATGGGGTATGTGGCAAAAGCACCGGCAGAAAAACCAATTTTACCGCCAGTATGGGGCTGCTGTTCAGTTAAATTATGGAAGTTTGTCCCTGCCTTAAATCCATAATTTAACGACATACTACTTTTTGTGTCGCCTGACTGTTCATCCTGGGCAAACGAAGGATTCAAAAACCCTAAAGTAAAAAGCCCTATTAATACAATCTTGAATGGTAATGAGAATTTTTTCATAGATTAAATTAAGTTATTTGTTTATAATTATTATAATATCGATATTTAATGTGCATGTTAATATTTATATTAGCAATTAATTTTGCATTTGCTGGAATATCAAAATGTGGCAGCTTTTACTATTTAGATATCCAAAGGATATAACCGTTAAAAGTATATAAGTGCGAAAATAATAACATATTAATCAAAATAAAAATTTTCCTGCAGAAATGTTTTATTCTAAATCAATCATGTGTCAAATTTGGCATAGATTCAAGGGTTCGAAAGCCCGCTGAATCTGCCTCCGATCTCAAAGCATTCTCAACGTAAAAAAATCTGCCGAAAATAGCACACTTACAAACTCCAAATACAAAAACTGTACCACAAACACATTATCACTCGAATCTCAACTCAAGATTGTTTAAGTATTCGTTTATTGTTTTTAATTGACTGCTGCTCAGCTTAATATCTGCAGCGCGGGCATTTTCTTCAACCTGTTCCGATGTCCGGGCTCCTGCTAAAGCTACCGTAATACCAGGTTGGTGTATAGTCCAGCTTAAAACCAACTGAACGAGGGATATGTTATATTCTTCTGCAATGGGTCTGATTTTACTTAAAAAATGGTTTACTTTTTGAATATTATGGGTAGTGAAATAGGGAGATTCTTTTCTGTTATCTCCTTCTCCAAGTGATGTATCCGGGTTGAATTTGCCGGATAACAGGCCTCGCTGAAGAGGGCTATAAGCTAAAATACTTTTATTATTCTCCTTTGCATAGGGAATAATATCCTTTTCAATATCTCTCTTTACCATACTATATGGCAACTGATTGGCTTCTACTGAAAACGTTTTTTCTGCTTCTTTCATCTGTTCTAATGAATAATTACACACGCCTCCGGCTCTTATTTTACCCTGGTCTTTCAACCGGTCTAGGGCTTCCATTGTTTCTTCAATGGGTGTATCGTCAACCGGCCAATGTTGCTGGTAATAATCAATATAATCTGTTCCCAGCCTGCGTAAACTATCTTCACATTCCTTAATGACACTATTTTTATCGGCCTTTAAATATACATTATCAAAAAGCTTCCTCATTTTTATATCTGAACGAAATGTATCCTGTGACCCGGATTCCTTCCAATGCATGCTGAATTTTGTCAGAATTTGGAATTGGTCTCGCTTTCCTTTGATTGCTTTTCCGACTAATTCTTCGCTTAAACCGGTTCCATAGATAGGAGCGGTATCAATTGTTGTCATTCCTAATTCATATCCTTTTTGAATTGCCTGTATGGCTTCTTTTTCATCGCTGCCGCCCCACATAAAACCTCCGATAGGCCATGCTCCAAATACAATGGCTGACAGTTTTATTCCGCTTTGTCCAAGTTCTCTGTATATCATAAATAATAAACTTTTTATAAATTAGCAGTAGCAAATTACAACAAAATTCATATTCAAACAAACACTAATTAAATTTCGTTCATTAATATAAAGTAAAAAAATTAATTTTTAAAAGTAATTTATGGATGAATATAAACGATTTGCCTGGTTGTATGATTTCATTCTACATTCGGCTATTCATAAGGTAAGAAAAAAAATTGCCGAAATCATTGATCAAAACCAACCGGAACGTATTATAGATATTTGCTGTGGAACAGGAAACCAGTTAAAATACCTGCACAAAAAGGGTTATAAGAACTTAAGCGGGGTTGACATTTCTGCTTCTATGTTAAAACAAGCTGAAAAGGGACCAATCAAAGGGAAGTGTAAAAATCAGGATGCCGCCGCCCTGAACTTTGAAAAGAATACTTTTGATGTGGGAATAATTGGCTTCGCGTTACATGAAAAACCTATAGATACGGCAAAAGAAATTATAAAAGAAGCAAAACGTGTTTTGAAACCCAATGGATTGATTATTATTCTGGATTACAACCAGGAAAAAGAGGTTCCCTGGTACATTAGATCAATTGTTCGTATTATTGAAAGATTTGCCGGTAAAGAGCATTATAGGAATTACAGGCAATATCAAAAAACAGGAGGAACTGATATGCTCATGAATCCGCAAAAGCCAATAAATGTCTTTAAATTCCACAGCGGAATGACTTTACTCAAAGTCTATAACGTATAACAAATTTCTAACAATAATCAATTTTGAAGACAGGAACCACTATAACAAATAAATACCTAAAGACAGGGAATTCTTATATCAGCTATATAGATGAAGGTGCCGGCGAACCCATTCTTTTTCTTCACGGGAACCCAACATTTTCACATATCTGGCGCAATATTATTCCCTATCTTAAGGAAGAAGGACGATGTATTGCACCTGATCTGATTGGAATGGGAAAATCGGGTAAGCCAAACCTCGACTATAAATTTACAGACCATTACAATTTTATTCGTGAATTTATTAAAAGAATGGGATTGATGAATATTACACTTGTATTGCATGACTGGGGTTCTGCTATAGGATTTTACTATGCAATGAATTATCCTGAAAACGTAAAATCAATTGCGTTTATGGAATCTATCATAAAACCATGGAAATGGAAAGATCTTAAATGGAATTACCGTTTGGGATTTCGGCTTCTAAGAACCCCCGCAATTGGAGAAGCCATGATATATTGGCGGAATGCATTTCTCAATAACTTTCTGCCGGGTTTAGTTATGCGAAAGCTTGAAAAATCTGAAATCCAAATCTATAAAGCTCCTTTTCAAAAGCTATCACACAGGAAACCAATGCTGATGTGGCCAAGGGAAATTCCTATAAATGGAAAACCCCACGGTACTTACCAGGTTGTGAAGAAATACAGTGATTTCCTCAAACATTCAAATATTCCTAAACTTCTCATATACGGAGAACCCGGTGCAATGATCAGGAAAAAAGAAGTGAAATGGGCTAAAAAACATCTCAAAAACCTCACTGCTTATTCCGTTGGTTACGGGCTGCATTTTCTGCAAGAAGACCAACCTGATAAGATCGGACTCAGATTAAAGGA
>CAYFRV010000174.1:0-6185 GCA_964345495.1 uncultured Bacteroidales bacterium
CAATCAAAACCGCATATCAATCACCTCTACGTCAGGATGTTCTTCTTTATTGAAAACAAAGGTAGATTCGGGGATTTCCTTGTTTACCTCCATATTTTTGATGATGATGGTATACCTGGAGCCGTCTTTGCCAAATATTTTTGCGGATTGAATTTGAATGTTTTCAGCTTCAATCGTTAGCCTTATTCTACTATAGTCTTTTTCCAGGTCTTTCGGGTAAAGATCAATTTTGTGGTAAGCTTGATTGTCTTTCTCTGTTTGATCAATGTATTTGTATTTGAAATCCTTTTTGTAAAGTTCAAAAAGCTTGTTTGGATGGTTGATTATGTCTTGTTTTTCTTTGTCTTGGACTGGTTCTGAAATATTTACTTCGTCTACATCCCTTAGGTGATTCCATTGGGTTGTGCCATCATAGTAAATGGTTGACTTGTTTAATTTTAGTTTGTATTTCTCCCCTTTCATAACGATTCGTCCCCCCGAATGGGTTGTTTCATCTCCTCCCTGCAGGTTTTTGTATTTCACATCAAAATCAGCCTGAATGGTTTCGTAGGACTTATTCTTTTGAGCAAGTTTGTCCAGTATTTTTTCGGCTTTCTCACCCTGTTGCGCTGATGAGCTTATTGCTAACAACAATATGACAGCTATTAAACCTAAAGTTTTATTCATGATCTGTTTCTTTATTAAAGTTATTCAAAAATTGTTCCAGTTCGTATTCATCCGGGTATAAAACATCTCTTGCTTTACTGCCTTCGTGAGGCCCAACAATATTCGCTGCTTCCAGTTGATCCATTATGCGGCCTGCTCTGTTGTAGCCTATTGCAAGTTTTCTTTGAATTAAAGAAGTAGAGCCTTGCTGATTACGTACAATCATGCGTGCTGCTTCTTCAAATAACGGATCCCACTTATCGACAGTTTTATTGCTGCCATTTTCACCTCCTGATTCTTCTTGATATTCAGGGAGTATGTATGGTTCGCCGAAGCCTTGCTGATTGCTGATGAAATCCGTCAGTTTCTCCAGTTCTTCAGTATCAACAAACGCACACTGGACTCTCGTCAGGTCGCTTCCTGTGGAAATGAGCATATCGCCACGTCCTACCAATTGATTGGCTCCCGGGCTATCTAAAATGGTTCTGGAGTCTACCATCGATGTGACTCTAAAGGCCATACGTGCAGGGAAATTGGCTTTAATAACTCCTGTAATAATGTTTGTAGTCGGACGCTGTGTAGCAATAATCAGATGTATTCCAATGGCTCTTGCAAGTTGTGCTAATCTTGCAATAGGTCCTTCCACTTCTTTCCCGGCAGTCATGATAAGGTCTGCAAACTCGTCAATAATTACGACAATATATGGTAAGAAGCGATGGCCTTTGTCAGGATTTAGGCGCTTTTTTATGAACTTTTTGTTGTACTCCTTCAAATTTCTTACGTGAGCAGCTTTAAGAAGATTGTAGCGATTGTCCATCTCCACACAAAGGGAGTTTAATGTTTTGATAATATCTTTGTTTTCGGTTACAATCGGATCTTCAATATCCGGCATTTTAGCGAGGTAATGGTTCTGTATTTTTGTATAAAGCGTAAGTTCAACCTTCTTTGGATCAACCATTACGAATTTTAATTGAGCCGGATGTTTCTTATAAAGCAGGGAGCTGATTATTGCATTTAACCCGACAGATTTCCCTTGCCCGGTTGCACCTGCTACCAATAGATGTGGCATTTTTGAAAGTTCAACAACGAATGATTCGTTTGATATCGTTTTACCGAGCCCAAGCGGAAGTTCGTAGCCCGATTCCCTGAATGCTTTTGAGCCAAGCACAGAGCGCATGCTCACTGTTTCTTTATTTTCATTTGGAACTTCGATCCCTATTGTTCCTTTTCCGGGTATCGGGGCAATAATACGTATACCAAGAGCCGCCAGACTTAAGGCAATATCATCTTCCAGGTTTTTTATCTTTGAAATTCGAATGCCGGGCGCAGGCACAATTTCATAAAGGGTGATTGTTGGGCCTACGGTGGCTTTTATTTTATCGATTTGTATCTTGTAGTTAGCCAGTGTTTCAACAATTTTGTTCTTATTCCTTATTATTTCCTCTTTATTAATTTGTGTTTCTCCTTCATCACTTTCATATTCTTCGAGTATTTCGAGCGGAGGCATTTCAAAATGACTTAGCTCCAACGTAGGATCATAGTCTTCAATATGTCTTTCCTGTTCAAAATTGTCTTCTGTTTCCTGCTTTTTTTCTTCAATTGTTAGCTGAATTTCCTCCTCGGTTTCTTGTTCTTGCTTTATGGAGTTATTTGCCGGTTTTTTTTCTGTATTAGTGGTTTCAGGTTGCTTTTCTACTGTGTTATTAGTGTCTTTTATTTGATTAGCTTCGCTTTCTTGTTCTTTTATATTTGATTGTGTTTCGGTTTGAATATCAACTTTCTCTTTTGAATAGGATTGATCTTTTTTTATAAGCTCCGGCTCCTGTTTTACCTCGCTGGTTTCAGTAGCTAAACCTGGTTTAACTATTTTAAGTATAATATTTGGGAGGGTATAAAAGAAATGAATTATTTTAGTTTTGATCTCAAAAACAGGTTTGTTCATGATAGCCAGGGTGTATGCAATTACCAGCAAAATTAGTGTAAAAGCAGTTCCTGTTTTACCAATAAACGCACTTAACCATTGCGTCATTATAAGCCCGTGACCACCTCCAAGTCCGTTTACCAGGTAGCCATTCATATCTTCCCAGATGAAACCTGTTATCAGAGATATTATAATAGTTCCGAAGATAGAGTATTGAATCGTTTTTTTTACCGGCAGGATTTTAAATTTGAGAAGTTTTGCTCCTATAACAGTCAAAATCAGGGGAAGTGAAAATGAACCGATGCCAAACCATTTTGCAATAAATAGATTTGCAAGTCTTGCCCCTGCTTTACCACCCCAATTCTCTACCGTTAAATTTGCATTGGAAACAACTTTTCCCCATTCGAAACTTTGATCTACTTTCCAGGTGAAAAAGAAAGAGACAAAAGCAAGAAGTATATAGATTGCCAGGAATATAAAGAACATCCCTGTGAAAAATTTATATTGTTCTTTTCTCAGCTTTGTAGTGTCAGCACTCTGCTTTGCTTTAGATTTTCCCATTATGAATACCTTTAGTCTTACAATCTCTTGCAAAAATAAAGCAAATTACGTGATTAGTTGAAGCGTATTTGTCAGTAAAATGAAGTTTATTTTAACAATTCAATGATTTCTTCCATGGTCTCTCTGTTGATTCTTTTATAATTATCAGGTGTTTCAAACTCTTTAGCCGGAATATCAGCTTTTTTAACTTTTGTGGCTGTAAATTTCATTGGAATATCATAGAAATCTAATTGAAATTCTAAAAGTACTCCGTCAATAGCTTTAAAGGGGGTTTGATTATTGAAACCTTTAATGTTGATTTTATCTGTGTGAAAAACAGAAAATTCTTCTTTACTATTTTGTTCATCATCAGGAATAATGATTTTTACTTCTTTGCAGGTAAATCCGGAAATTTCTTTTGTTGAGTCTGTTTCCTGAATACGAATATCCGGACGTTCTTTGAAAAAAAGAGATGAATCATTGTTTTTTTCTATATACTTATATTTTTTATCAATAAAATCGACAAGTGTGATATTGGTTCCTTCTTTATATTTTTTAATGTTTGTAAGGTTAAAGACTCCTCCCATGCATTTAAGCTGATTTCGCGTATTGTGTTCTTTGAATTTGATTTTCATTTTATCAGGCAAAAAACTTTTAATAAAAACATCCATGGAGTCGTTTAAATACTCAATATCGTATTCGATATAACCTTCTTTGATTTTATCAGACTGAAAAGGCGTGTCTTTACATTGTGAAAAGGAGAGGAGAAAAATAATCAGAAAAAAAAGATAGAGTGAGTGTTTTTTAAACATAAAAATTGTTGAGTTATATATTTACGTAAAAATAGCAAAATAAATTTAATTTGCCATTTCTTAAGGGTGTTTTCCTGATGTAGTGTAATAACATATACGTTTTTATTTTATTGATATATATAATTTTTTGCAATAGTAACAAGAATTTTTTTTAGATTTGTAATTCTTAAACTTAAAATATAAATTTTTGATTATGAGAAAGTTAGCTGTAATCGCATTAGGTGGAAATGCACTATTACGAGGAAACCAAAAAGGTACAATAGAAGAACAAGAACAAAATGTAACAGATACTTTAGAGAATTTACTTTTTCTTTTACAGGAAGATTACGATATTATAATTAGTCATGGTAATGGGCCACAGGTTGGTAATCTTTTACTGAAAAACGATGCCGGTGAGCAGGTTCATAATTTACCTCAGATGCCTTTGGATGTTTGTGTGGCAGATACACAAGGTGAGATAGGGTATATGATCGAACGAATGATGGTGAATCTTCTGAATAAATACAATTATAAGAAAGACGTTGTAACACTTGTAACGCAAGTTGAGGTAGACAAAGATGATCCGGCTTTCCAGAATCCGCAAAAACGCGTAGGTAAAATTTATGGAAAAGAAGAAGCCGATAAGTTTGCCAATGAAAAAGGTTGGGTTTTTAAAGAAGAAGTAAAACAAGAAGGAGGCTGGAGAAGAGTCGTTCCATCTCCGCTTCCAAAGAGTATAATGAACGAAAATGTTGTTGAAAATCTGGCCAGACAGGGAAATATTGTTGTGGCTTCCGGAGGTGGTGGTATTCCGGTATATTATGACGAAGAAGGAAGATTGCGTCCATCGGAAGCAGTAATTGATAAAGATATGGCTTCCTCTTTGCTGGCGGCAAGAATTAAGGCTGACGAGTTTTATGTTTTGACTGACGTGCCTTATGTTTATATCAATTTTAAGCAGCCTGATGAGAAAAAACTAGACCCCTTAAGTGTTGCTGATGCTCGAAGTTACCTGGAAAAAGGAATGTTTTCGGAAGGAAGTATGGCGCCAAAAATAAAAGCTGCTGTACAGTTTGTTGAGAAAGGCGGTCAGAAAAGTGTCATCACAGAAGCAAATCTTCTGAAAGATAAAACTTACGGAACAAAAATTATTAAAGAGTACGAAAAATAAAGTTAAATTATAAAAATTAAATCTTATGGCTTTTAATATTAGAAACAGGAATTTTGTAAAACTTTTGGATTTTACACCAAAGGAAATTCAGCATTTACTGGAGCTCTCCGCAGATCTTAAAGCTGCTAAATATGCAGGTACGGAACAAAAACGATTGACAGGTAAAAATATCGCTCTTATATTTGAAAAATCATCTACTCGTACAAGATGTGCTTTTGAAGTAGCCGGATACGATCAGGGAGCTTCTGTTACATACCTTGGCCCATCAGGTTCACAAATGGGGCAAAAAGAATCCATGAAAGATACAGCAAGGGTGCTGGGACGTATGTATGACGGAATTGAATACAGAGGCTTTGGCCAGGAAATTGTAGAAGAATTGGCTGAACATGCCGGTGTTCCGGTATGGAATGGATTGACAAATGAGTTTCACCCAACTCAAATTCTGGCAGATTTCCTTACAATGAAGGAGCATACTGACAAGCCGATGAATAAAGTGAAATTTGCTTTCCTCGGCGATGCCAGAAACAATATGGGGAATTCGCTTTTGATTGGCGCTGCAAAGATGGGAATGGACTTCCGTTCTGTTGCACCTAAAGAAATACAGCCTTCAGAAGAGCTTGTAAAGCAAGCAAAAGAGATTGCAAAAGAAACCGGAGCTAAAATTCTTGTTACCGATAACGTTGAAGAGGGAGTAAAAGATTGTGATTTCCTTTATACTGATGTCTGGGTTTCCATGGGTGAGCCTGAAGATGTATGGAAACAACGAATTGAACTGCTTAAGCCTTACCAGGTAAATAAAGAATTGCTTGAAAAGACAGGCAATCCAAAGGTGAAGTTCTTACACTGCCTGCCTGCATTCCACAATCGTGAAACCAAAGTAGGCGAAGAGATTTATCAGAAATTTGGCATTGAATCTATGGAAGTTACCGAAGAGGTTTTTGAGTCTGAAGCTTCTATTGTATTCGATGAGGCAGAGAACAGAATGCATACCATTAAAGCTGTTATGGTAGCTACTTTGGGTCAGTAGGATTTAACGTTTTATTTTAAGACTATATTTGAAAAGCAGGGCATTTTGCCCTGCTTTTTTAGGTAGAAATCTTCGGGTGATAAATTATTT
>CAYFRV010000175.1:0-6174 GCA_964345495.1 uncultured Bacteroidales bacterium
GTGAGGTTAAACGAAAAATAGGCAAATTCAGAAGAAGAGGCAAAAATTATAATTACTAAAGTTTCGCAATAAACCCTAACTTATTCATTAATAACCATCAATAGTTATGAGAATAGCTTCTCCTTCGTAGTTTTACTAAGGAGAAGGAGTAACCTGTTTTGAAAGGGTGTGTGAAGATGCAAATGTATTTTTATTATGGAAATGAGTTACGCCGCCATTCATGGCGGTGGTGGAACACCAAGGAATTTTCTGGGCTTTAGCCCAAAAGTTACTTATATCTTTAAGCTGTCTCAATTTATTTTCCTGGCTAAAGCCTTTGCTAGTGAGGGGTGTAGCCCTAATCCACGCCATAAATGGCATGGTAAATCATTGAAATCAAGCTGCATTTTCACACAGTCTCTGAACGTGGGTGCTCCTTCTCCGTAGTAAAACTAAGAAGGAGAAGCTAAACTCATGTATTATTTTCTGGTTTTGGGAACCAGTTCATGAAGATAGAATTTGTCTATTTACTATATACCATTCTGCTCTTTTTAAGGAATTATCGAAGTGGTTTTATGTTGTTATTCAGCTAATTAACCAGCTGCGAAACTTTAATAATTAGCATCAGTTTTCTAATAAAGAGTAAGCTGCTAGCTATTGGCACAAAGAAACAGTAGCTGTTGAAACAATATAAACCTCTAAACAATTAAACTTTTTCTTTCTTCTGAATGCACCAAAATAAAATACGTTCAGCGAGGCCCTGCTGTTTAGGATATACTGAACGTATTCTGAGTCTGTTGAGTGTTTAGTTTATCTTTTTTATCAGGTATAAATAAACCGGCAGATGGTCGCTGTATCCGTTCAGGTAAATTCCACCTGCATGGGTTCTTTTGGGATATCCTTTGTATTTACCTTCATCCCGAATGAGAAAGTCTTTGTTGAAAATTTTGGTTTTATATAGCCTGTAAGAGTCTTTTTCTTCTTCAATGAATGCCCTGGAAAGGATTAGCTGATCAAAGAGATTCCATTGATCCCTGTATGCAAGAGTTCCGATTCCTTTTTCAAACATGCTGTACATTGGGTTGTATAGTGTTTTTTCATCAACCTTTTCCTTTTTTCCTGTGGTATTCAAATATTTTTTTACACTCTTATCTATCGGATCGTCATTAAAGTCACCCATTACTATTATCTTAGGCTCATCTTCCAGTTCCATAAGCGAATCTACCAATGATCTGCAAACTTTAGCTGCAGCAATACGGTAAGGCCGACTTTGTTTTTCTCCGCCATAGCGCGATGGCCAATGATTGACAATGAAATGCATCCTTTCATTGTCCATAACTCCCGATACTACAAGCTGATCTCTTGTTTTGTAATCTTCTTCATTTTCAACTTTTACCGGAGTTGAGGTGGAGTTAGTAACTGTAAAGTGTGTTTTCTGATAGAGTAAGCCCACATCGATTCCCCTGTCACCGGGAGAGTCATAATGAACTATACCGTAATTGTGTGGTTTGAGTTTTGGTTGTTGAATTAAGTCCTCAAGAACTCCTCTGTTTTCAACTTCTGAAACGCCAAGGATTGTTGGTGGAACTGGGCTTAAATCTTTGCCGATTTTCGAGATTGCATGCGACAGGTTTTTTAATTTGTTATTGTATTTATTCGTATTCCAGTTTTTATCCGCTTCAGGTGTGTATTCTTCGTCTTCAACTCCTTCATTGTTTGTAGTGTCAAATAAATTTTCAAGATTGTAGAAAGCTACAGTTGCTACTTTATAATCATTTTTTTGTGCTTTCAGACTCAAAACGCTTATTAATAAAAGTAGCGTGAGTGCCCAAAGACTTTTTGTAATCTTGTTTTTTCTCATTTTATTGAATTTAAAATTTAGGCAATTTTAAAAAAATAATAGTAAAAACAAATATATCATAAAAGAGAATATTTATTCTCAATGAAATTTTTTATTATTGCAGGCTATCTTGGTTATAAGTTATTTGAAAAAAAAGCAATTAGATGAAAAGAATTAGATTTATTACTTTGGTTTTCCTGAGCTTTACTTTGCTTTCCTTTTCTCTTCGTGCGCAACAAAGCACGGTGTCGGGGAAAATTTTTGATGCAGGAAGCCAGGAACCATTAGAAGGAATTAGCGTTGCAGTAGAAGATCGTTCTATAAAGACTACTACTGGCGATGACGGAGCTTTTGTTTTAAATAATGTTCCGAAAGGCTCAATTGTTTTGATTATTGATGCTGAAAATTATAGAAAACAGGAGCTCCCTCTGATTATTCAAGAGAGCGAATCAAGAAATTTAGGTGAAATTTACCTGAATTTCAGCGGTTCTGCTGAAGAAAGAGGAGAAACTCCTGTGATTTCTCTTTCTGAGTCAGAAATGTCAGGGGAGCAGGAACAGATGATCTCCGGTATGTTACATTCCTCAGATGATATTTTTGTTTCAACCGCAGCTTATAATTTTGGGCTTGCGCGTTTTAATATCAGAGGTTATGACTCCCGCTATTCAAAAGTTTATATGAATGGCCTTCCAATGAACGACATGAAGTCCGGTTGGCCCGTTTGGTCAGATTGGGGCGGACTGAATGATGCTACAAGAAATAAGGAGATTCATTACGGATTAAATTCTGGAAAATTTTCAATGCCTGCAATAGGCGGTGTTACAAACATTAATGTTCGTCCTACTGATCAGTATCCAGGATTCAAAGGATCTTATGCATCTGCCAATAAGAATTACAGAAACCGTGTTATGGCAACATATTCTACCGGGTTGATGGATAATGGCTGGGCTTTTACGCTTTCAGGATCGCACCGATGGGCAGAGGAAGGTTACATTGAGGGCACTTTTTATGATGCCTATGCATACTTTTTTGCTGCCGAAAAGAAAATTAATGAAAACCATTCAGTGTCCTTTACCACTTTTGGAGCTCCAAGGGAAAGATCAAAGCGTGGAGGTGCGCCACAGGTTGCTTACGACCTAGCAGGAAGTAATTATTACAACCCATACTGGGGGTATCAGGATGGCGAAAAACGAAATGCAAGAGTTGCCCATGAACATAAGCCGGCCTTTCTGTTAAATCACTACTGGGATGTTAACGACAAGCTGAAAATTAACACCGGTTTTGCTTACACATTCGGCAAACGTGGAGAAACCCGCCTAACCTGGTACGATGCTTCGGATCCGAGGCCAACTTATTACCGTAACTTACCTCTGGGAACAGAAAAAAGCTCAGAAACATGGGATCATAAACGGCTTAATTGGGATTACTACTATTTTGCAAACAGAAAGAACTTATTTGCTGTAGATAATCCCTCTAATAAAGAAGAGGATGAATATGTCGGCAATCTTTCAAAATATTTCGTGGAAGATGGCATAACCGACCATAAAAGATTTATGGCTAAAACTCGCATAAATTATGATGTAAATGAATTGATTGATATTACAGGCGCTGTTAATTATAAACATTATCGCGGCAGACACTATAAAGAAATTGATGATTTACTAGGCGGCGATTTTTGGGTTGATATCGATAAATTTGCAGAGAGAGGCGATCCAAGTTGGGATTATACAAACATTGACAACATCAAGCAAAACGATTTGAATAATTATAACCGGATTGTTACAGAAGGCGATAAATTTGGATATGACTATGATGCGGTGATTTCTGAGACAAATTTCTGGGGAAAAGCAGATTTTTCTTCGAGCAGCTCGGATTATTATGTAGGGTTAGGATTGTCTAATACAAACTTTTATCGTGAAGGATATATGCAAAACGGAAAATTCCCGGAGTCATCCTATGGAGTTTCCGATAAGCAAAATTTCCTCAATTATCGCATCAACGCAGGCGGAACCAACAAAATCACCGGAAGACACATCTTGCAGTGGAATTTAGGTTATCAGACAAAAGCGCCTTATTTTACTGAGTCTTATGTGTCTCCGAGAACACGAGACCACGTTGTGGATGATTTGAAAAGCGAGGAGATTTTCAGCAGTGATTTGACTTATACTATCCGGACACCAGTTGTGCAAGGCCGGGCAACAGCTTATTATACTCAGCTTAGAGATCAAACCGACATTGTGAGTTTTTATCACGACAGATATCGTTCTTTTGTAAATTATGTCCAGACTGATATAGATAAAGAATACAAAGGCTTCGAACTTGGCTTGCGTACGAATATTACATCAAACTTTAGTGTGAAAAGTGTTGCAGCGATAGGAGAATATACTTATTCTTCAAGGCCTGATGTAACAGTTATTCGCGACAATACTTCAAGAGTGACAGTGGAAGATCAAACCGTTTATGTTGAAGATTTTTACGTATCCGGCACACCGCAAACCGCTTTTTCTCTGGGAATAAAGTATGATTCCCCGAAATATTGGTGGTTTGAATTGAGCGGGAATTATTTTCAGGATGCTTACCTGAGTTTTAATCCGGCACGCAGAACTGCTGCAGCAATTTCCGGCCTTGATCTAGATTCACCCTATGGAAGTGAAAAAGCAAAGGAAATTACAGAACAGGAACAAATAGAAGGCGCTTTCACTTTGGATTTCACAGGTGGAAAGTCCTGGAAAATTGACGATTACTATATAAGTTTGTTCCTAAGTGCTGATAATTTATTAGATAATACAGACATTAGTACAGGAGGATATGAAAAATTACGTTTTGATTATGAAACTAAAGACCTGGATAATTTCCCTCCCCGCTATTATTACGCGTATGGGAGAACATATTATCTAATCCTGTCATTCCGTTTTTAAATAGAATTTTGAACACAAATAAAACCTAAGAAAATGAAACAAGTAAATTTTATAAAATATTTAGCCTTTTTAGGCGCTTTAATGGTTGCTTTTATGACTTCATGCGTAGATGAAGATTTTGATATGCCACCGGAAAACACTTTGCCTGTCGGTGGAGAATACACCATTCAGGAATTGAAAGATATGGCTGCTAATGAAGACTACGTTTTTACAGACAGTGCTTCTGTTTATGGTGTGGTTACAATGGATGATAAACTTGGTAATATCTACAAAACTGCATATATCCAGGATGAAACTGCTGCAATTGCTTTGCATCAGGATGGTTTTGGAGGAATTTACCAGGGAGATTCTGTCCGGGTTTACCTTAAGGGTTTAAAAATAGGAACATATAACAGCTTATATCAAATAGACTCTCCAGATGGGGAAGGATTTTTGCTTGATTCTCATATAGTGAAACTGGATGTAAATGTTGAGGTCAAACCTAAGTCAGCTAGTATTCCGGAGCTTAAAAATAATATAAAGGAATACCAGGGAGAATTAGTAAAATTAGAGAATGTGCAATTTGTCACGGCCGATACATCAAAAACATTTGCTGATACTTCTTCCGAAAATATGTCCAGAAACACTTATTTGATAGATAATGAGGATAATACAATGATGGTTCGAACAAGCGGATTTGCTAATTTTGCAGGAGAACCTGTGCCAAATTTGAATGGCACTTTTATTGGTATTTTGAGCCAATATAGAGAAGACCAACAGCTTTTAATCCGTAATCCTGAGGAACTGAAAATGGATGATCCTCGATTCTTAGGATATGTACAAACGTTTAATAATGAGAGTTTTTGTGACTGGACTACATACTCTGTGAAAGGTGCTCAGGAATGGGAGATTAGCTCTCAGGGTTCTAATACTCCTTATGCAGTAATGTCAGGTTGGGATGGTAGCTCAAACAATGAGAATGAAGACTGGCTTATATCGCCCTCTTTCAATTTAAACCGTTTTAACAATGAGCGGCTTTCATTCTTTAATGCCTTTGGTTATGGCCCGGGGCCCAACCTGGAGGTTAAATATTCCACACGTTATCCAGGTAACGGGAAAAATCCAAAAGATTATACATGGACAGATTTGTCTGGTTATAACCTATCTGATGGTGATTTTAACTGGGTTGAAAGTGGCGATATTGATCTTTCAGGAATTACAAGCAGTAATGTACATATAGCATTTGTTTATAAATCAACAAATAGCGAAGGTAAAACCTGGGAAGTTGATGATATTAAAATTCTTTGGGATAAAAACTAGAATTCCCGAAGTAAAATTTATTCTAAATCCTTCAAATCACCTGGTGTATCCACCGGGTGATTTTTATATCCGGTCATTCGTGTTTTGATCGTATACCCGTTTTCCAGCCATCTGTTTTGCTCTAAGGATTCTGCCTGT
>CAYFRV010000176.1:0-2736 GCA_964345495.1 uncultured Bacteroidales bacterium
TTTTACAACTTTTTTCTTTAGTTCCAGGACGATAAATTGCTGAAAATCAGGGCTTCCGGCAACTGCCGGACTCGGGGCAAAACCTGATTTTCAGCAAATCTATAGAAACGACTTTTTGGACAGCCTGTTTTCACACACCCTGTAAATGACGCATTAAGTTTTTAGAAGAACATCATTATTTACTTTCCTTCCTGTTTGTGTAATGTGTAAATGTTTATTATCCAGATAATTACATGTATTTCTCCATTGATTATCAAAATCAATACGTTTACTAAAAAAAACGCTACGATAAATAATTTGAATGGATAATTACTAAACAAAAACTTAACTTGTAACATTCCAATTTATTATATAACTTAACTATTATGAAATTGAATACTACTCATGATTCATTAAGGCAAATGGAAAAAGAAGGGGACAGGATTTATATCCCTGAATCAAAGAAAAATCCGGAATTGATCTTTGATAAAAAGAAAGGCTACTTTTTCCTTGGAGGGCGTTCCATGCCATATAATGCAAATGATTTTTACATTCCCATTTTTCAGGAAGTTGATGAGTATCTAAAAAATCCAAATAATGAAACCAAAGTGGTATTCAAACTTGATTATTTAGATTCTTCTTCTTCTCAGATGATTCTTGCTTTAATCTATAAGTTTAAGAAACTTTTTGATAAACAGATGAATCTTGAGGTTGAATGGCATTATATGGAAGATGACTATGATATTTTGGAGACGGGGGAAACTTATTCTGAACTTTCCGGGATCGATTTTGAGTTTATTGCTCAGATGTAAATATCTCCAGATCAAAATTTTATGCGTTTATTTTGAAAATAAAATCACTCATTCGTAAAACCGATACGAATAATAAGTTACAACAACAAATAAATTGAATAAAAGTATTATTGTGTGAATAAAAAAAATAAATATCTCAAGATATGGAAGAAATATTGTCAAGAAAGATTTTAGAGCAGATAAAGGAAGTACCGAATAAAGAATTTGTTGAAATCCCGGAAAGTCAAAGAACTCCGAAGTTATATTTGGATTATCAGCAGGGAATTATTAAATTAGCAGGGAGATCTATGCCTGAGAATTCAAAGTCATTCTATAACCCGATATTGGAATGGATTGACAAGTATTTACAAAAACCATCAGATAATACACGGGTAATATTTGATCTTGAGTATTTCAATTCGTCCTCGTCAAAGATGATTTTGCAGATCATCCAGAGGATAAAAACATTAGTTGAACAGGACAAAGGGGTAAAGGTTGATTGGTATTACTTAGAAGATGACGATGATATGTTTGATTCGGGAAAAACTTTTGAAGAACTTGCAGGTCTCAATTTTGAATTTATTTGTTATCAATAACGTAAAAAATTATAACTATGGAAGTAATTCCGACTAAAGAAATTTTAAAGGAAATAGCAGAAGCTAAAAACAAAGACGAAGTATTTATTAAAGGCACAGTCGAAACGCCTGAAGTTGTAATGAATAAAAATGAAGGTGAGTTAAGATTCTCAGGCCGGTCTATGCCTGAAGACGCAAAAGAGTTTTATACTCCAATAAAAGAGTGGGTTAGTCAGTACGCAACAAATCCGACTCCAGGCACCCGTGTGGTCTTTGCTTATGAATATTTTAATACAGCTTCATCTAAAATGGTTATGGAGCTTATTGAAGAGGTGAAAAAAATTGGAGAAAATGATCCGCAACTTACTGTTGAATGGCATTATCTTGAGGATGATGATGATATGCTTGAAGCGGGAGAGGATTATGAGGAAATAGTAGGAATTGAGTTTCAATACCAGAGTTATGAATAAAAAGTTTCTGTATATATAAGCCGTTTAGTTTATCTTATTTACAGGATTTTGTTTAAATAATTGTTCTATTGTTAAATGAGGCTAAGGCTAAGAAGGCAGAGGCCGCCTAAATTTTAAAATTTACCACTGCTTATGAATGTGCCTAAATAGATTATTGGTTCGTCGTTTCACATCAATGCTTGTTTTATTTTGCCAGACAGAAATGTCTGGCTTATTATTTTTGAAAAGTACGGTTTTTTTCGGTTTTTTTTCCTTAGTATAATACTTCCAAAAACCTTGTTTCTGGTCGTTTAAATAATCGCCATATTTCCATATTTGTCCGTTTTCGTGATAAAACTTCCAAAATCCTTCTGCCTTTCCTTTTGAATAATTACCTATTTGTTTTAATTCTCCATTCTGATGATAGATTTTCCATGTTCCTTCGAATTTACCGTTTCTAAATTCCCCGATTGAATGTAATGAAGAATCCTGGTAAAAAGATCTCCAGGTTCCTTCCTTATCTCCTTTTTTATTATAACGTCCCCTTTCTTTCAATGCCCCGTTTGGATGGTAACTTTCATAAATTCCTGTTATTTCTCCATTTTGGTATGTGCAATTTATCATCGTTGTCCCGTTTCGATGATATCCTTTGTAAATACCATCCAATTTTCCATCTTCATTATAGACGCTGACTCTCCTCAGTTCTCCGTTTTTGTAAAATACTTTCAGCGTATCTGTATAGTTTCCGTGCTTTTTTTTGCCCTTGTAATCAAGCGCGCTGTTTTTGTGGTATCGCATCCATTTTCCGTGTGGAATTCCACCTTTAACTTCGAATTTTTTATAGATTACGCCACTGGGATAGTATATCTTTTTCCATCCATTCTGATCCCCCTGCCGGTAGTGTGAGACGCTTTCCAAAGTATCATCCGGATAATAGGTTTT
>CAYFRV010000176.1:2836-6147 GCA_964345495.1 uncultured Bacteroidales bacterium
CCCCCTGCCGGTAGTGTGAGACGCTTTCCAAAGTATCATCCGGATAATAGGTTTTAAATTCGCCTTCCAGTCTACCATTAGAATAATTGCCTTCTTGTTTTATCTGCCCGTCCTTATAGAATACCAGATATTTTCCGTTTCGTTTTCCGTTTTTAAACGTAACTTTTTTATGCAGTTCTCCGCTTTCATAATAAAGATTCCATACACTATCCAGCTTATTATTTGAATAGATGCCCTTCTGTAAAAGCGTTCCATCTTTTGAATAATATTTATAAAAACCGTCTCTTATAGGCCCATTGGGAGTTTGAACAACTTTATACACCTCTTTAAGTTGTTCCACGTCTTTGTAATAATTCTTAATGGTTTTTGTTTGGGAAAAACCGGAATTTATAGTGAGCATAAGCATACTCACAATAAACAATGTTGATATATTTAATTTTTTTGCTGGCAAATTAAGGAACTTCTATTGTGATTTGGGTGCCCTCAAGCGCATCGCTGCTGCCGTAGTCTAAAATAGCAGAAAGCGAATATTTTCCTGGTTTTAAGACATCGGGTAATTTAAGTTCTAAAGTTCTTGAAGTTTGTGGGTAAGCTTTTACCTCTTGTGTTGTTAACCTCTTTTCCTCTAACGTATTCATATTTGAAGCAAGGAGGTAAACCTTGCAGGGAACTATCGTATTGCCTAAATTATCAACGTGAACAGAAAATGTTCTTATGGAATCCTCTTCAGTTTTTGTTTCTCTCAGGTTGCTGATTTTTACTCTTTTATTAGCACCCCGCTCAGATTGGGGTGTATAAGACAGGAAAACATCGATTCTTCCGTAAAGAGAAATTCCGGCAGTCGTTTCTTTGTCAGCAGAAAAAGAAGTTTGTTCTTTGGCTGTACTCACGCTGAGAATACCCCATTTTGAGGTGTAATCGTCACTGGGAGCTTCGAAGTTAAGTTGAACTGTCTGGGATTCATTTGGGTTGATCTCCAGGTAGGAAGGATTCATTGTAATCCATTTTGCAATTGAGTTTTTAGATGATTCTGCAGGAAGGATATTCTTTGATCCGTCTTTGTATGTTATATAATCCCTGAGGGTGAGAACAACCGATTCCTTGGAATTCCCATGGTTTTTTACCGTAATTGTTTTCGTTTCTGTCTCTTGCGGATTTGCAGAGAAATTAATCCGAATGGGTGCTACTTCAATATCCTGAGCCCATATATTGCTTATGAATAAAATAATGAGCCCGGTTAAAAGTCCTGTTCTTTTCATTTTCATATAGTTTTAAACATCCAAATATAATAAATATTAATTTTTTTTATACATTTAAGCGTTGAAATTGGTTCTTAGTTAAATATGACATGGTAAATTATTATTTTATGCGACATTATTTTCTGATTATTTCTATATTATTGCTTTCTTTCACAGGTAAGCTGATGGCACAGCAGATTTCCCCGCTGCCACCCGAAAAACAAGAACAGGTTGAAAAATACGAAGAACAGTATAATTATTTCAGAGATACTGAACAGCTGAAAAAAGCTGTTTCTTATCTTAACAAGATAGCCTTCATATACTGGGAAAGCAGAAATCCCAATGAAGCGGTTGAGTATTTTTCTGAAGCGGTTTCGCTGAGTAAAAGGTTGAATGACCATGAAACCATAAAAAAAATCTACAGCAATATTGCTTTGATTTATTCAGACATGGAAGATCTGCAACAGGCAAAAAGATATTTCGAAAAGAGCCTGAAAGTTCGCCGTGAATTGGGTGATAAAAAAGATATTGTTTCCGGTCTTGTGGATCTGGCATACATTTTAAACCTGACCCGGGATTACAAAGAAGCCAACAAAACACTTACTGAGGCTTTAAATATTTCCAAAGAAGAAGAATTCAGAAAAATGACACTGAATGTTTATAATCTGTTGGCTAAAAATTATAATGAGCTTGGAGATATTCGAAAGCATAAGGAATATAGAGATAAGTACAGAAGTCTTAAACAGCACCTTGAAACAGCCAGCCTCAGAGATAATTACCAGGAACGGGAAGAAGAAAGTCAGGCAGAGCTGCGCCAAACCAAAAAGGAGAAGGAAGAAACCGAAGCAGAGATGAAGTTAAGGCAATTAAGGTATGAACAACGACAGGATTCTATCCAGGAAGTGGTTGAGCGCAAACAAGATTCCATTGAAAAAGTTGAGCTTAGAGACAGCTTGAATCAGGCTCAAATTAAAAGGCAAAATCAACAGATGGAATTGCAGGAGGCAAAACTTGCTCAGCAAGAAGCAAGGCAGAGGGTGCAGAGATTGGTTATTTATTCCGTAGTCGGGGGATTACTCTTAGGTGTGATTTTGCTTGTCGTCTTATTCCGTAGCAATAAAGCCAAACAAAAGGCCAATGAAGCCCTGGAAGCAAAAAATGTTGAAATTCAAAATAAAAGTAAGCAATTGCAGGAAGCTTTTCACAAAATTGAGGATCAAAACATTAAAATTACCCAGAGTATCAGTTATGCCCAGGGAATACAAAAAGCCTTATTCCCGCCAAAAGAAACTTTAAATGAATACATTCCTGAGTCCTTTATATTTTTCCAGCCGGTGGATATAGTAAGTGGTGATTTTTACTGGTTTAAGGAAATTGATGTTCATCTTGACCTGTATGAAGAGCATGATGAATTTGAAGAAAGGTTAAGTAAAGAAGAAACCGGCAAGGATAATTTCCTGCCTATTGAAAATAATAAATTCGTTTTGTCTGCTGTAGACTGTACCGGGCACGGAGTTCCGGGTGCATTTATGTCAATGATCGGTTACAATTTATTAGACGGAATAACTCAAAATGGTATTACACGGTCTGACAGAATTTTGAGGGAACTTCATAAAGGAATTCGTGGTCAGTTGAAACAAGAAGAAACAAGTAATCGCGATGGTATGGATATGTCGCTTTGCGTAATTAACAAACGACAAAAGACTGTACAGTTTTCGGGAGCTAAGAATCCAATCCTTTACATTCAGGATGGAGAGGCAAATGTAATCAAGGGAGACAGGGTTCCTATCGGCGGAGTTCAAACCGAAAAAGAACGATACTTCACTCCACATACCATAAACGTCGACAAGCCTACATGGTTCTACATTTTTTCCGATGGTTATGTAGACCAGTTTGGCGGACCGAAAAACAGGAAATTTCTTTTGAAGAACCTCAAAAACATGCTCATTGAGAATCATAAAAAACCGATGGAGGAACAGGAAAAAATATTGTCGGATACTTTAAATAACTGGATGGGCGGAAGAGAAAATCAAATTGATGACGTACTGGTCATTGGCTTTAAGCTTGGTGATT
>CAYFRV010000177.1:0-3904 GCA_964345495.1 uncultured Bacteroidales bacterium
TATTTATTTCAACGAGTACTATTTCTTTCTGCCAAAAGCCAATAGCTAAAAGCCAACAGCTAATTATTATAAAACTGATGACAATTTTAAAATTTACCTCTACTTCTAAATCTGCCTTATTAGTTTTATACTTCACTTGTCATTATAAACAGCGGTCTCATAGCAAAACTTTTGTACTGAGGTCTGAGCCGCTCAGTATTATAATGTGCGTGGATATTAACTGCTTTGCTTTTGCTGGTAACCACTTCAATAGGAACATTATCATAATGTCCTTGCCGGAAAACGATTAAGCGTCCATGGACACCATTTAAAATAAGGTCGAGAGCCAGGTTCCCAAAAGCCATAGGAACAATTGAATCAATAGAGTCGGGATCACCGCCTCTTACAAGGTATCCTAATTTTTGATTGATGGTACCAACGCGGTGCCCTTTAGTATATTTTGGCGACAATTCTTTAATTTTTTCAGATACCATGTCTCCAATTCCACCAAGTTTAGCATGTCCATACATATCCTTCTCCTGATTTTCAAACATCATTTCTCCTCCTTCAAACATTGCTCCTTCCGAAACTAAAACCACTGAATAATTGCTCGGATGTTTAGCCCTGTCTTCCATTAAAAGGCGGGTTAGTTGCTCTATATCAAATTTATATTCCGGGATGACACAACGATCTGCAGAGCCTGCCATTGTTGGGAGCATGGCTGTAAACCCTGCATACCTGCCGAAAACCTCAAGCACCATTACCCGTTCATGTGAACCGGCACTTGTTCGCAAAAGGTTTGTCATCATTATTGTACGTGTTACACAGGTGCTGAATCCTATGCAATAATCGGTTCCGGGGACATCATTATCCATCGTTTTTGGTATACCTATTATTTTCACTCCTTCTGAATAGAGCCTCACAGCATAGCTCAATGTGTCATCTCCACCAATAGGAATGAGATAATCTATGCCGAGATAATCAAGGTTCTTTAATATTTCAGGAGTAAGATCGTTTACTTTTTTATTATATTTATCCTGAAAATGATCAGGAACACTATCTTTTGGGATTTTCCCCGGATTCATTCTTGAACTGTGGAGAAATGTACCCCCGGTTCTCCCGGCTTTGTTTACAACATCTTCTGTCAATTCAGAATAGCAATTGCAATTCTCTTCTTCGTTTTCTCTGTTCAACTCGAGTAGTCCTGCATATCCCCTGCGAATTCCTATGACTTTGTAATTTTCTCTTAAAGCCCGAATGGTTACGGCACGAATTGCCGGATTTAGTCCCGGAACGTCGCCGCCGCCTGTTAAAATACCAATTGTGCCTTTTTTTTGTTTTTTTTGTGTGGCCATAGTAATATGTTTTTATAAATTAACCTGAAATTCACCTTTCAATATAGAAAATAATACAATGAGAGTAAAGACCCGGAAGAATTTATAGAAAAGAAAATGTACATTTAATTATTTGGTGGTTATTTCACCTGTCAGATAAATTCTGGCGTTTCCCAGCAACTGCACATAATCTTTATTATTTCTGCAAATAAGCTTACCTGTCCGTTGGGAAAGCTGTTTTGCATTTAATTCATTTTTACCGGTTTCTGCACTCCAGAAAGGCACTAACTTGGTGTGAGCAGAGCCGGTTACAGGATCCTCATTAATTCCAACAGCTGGTGCAAAAAAACGGGAAACAAAGTCTACATGCTCTCCCGGAGCTGTTGCGATAATTCCGCGGGTATCAATCTTTTTTAGCTTAATGAAATCAGGGTTAAGGTTTTTTATATCCGCCTCATTTTCATAAATGGCCATGAGGTCATCCGATTCGTATACTTCAAGTGGCTTTTTTCCCAGGGCTTCGGAAAGAGTTGCGGGAATGTCTGTTTTTTTATTCTGAACAGAAGGCAAATTTATTGCTAACATTCCATCCTCTTTTTTCACATTTAAATTTCCACTTTTTGAAGAGAAAGTAACTTCATCTTTTTTTGGTTCCAAAAGGTACAGCACAAGATATGCTGCCGCAAGAGTGGCATGTCCGCATAAATCTACTTCACAGACAGGGGTGAACCACCTTATTTCATAGTCTTGCCCAGCTTTTACAATGAAAGCTGTTTCTGAAAGGTTATTTTCCATTGCAATTTTTTGCATCAACTTGCTTGTTATCCATTCTTCCAAAGGAACTATTGCTGCGGGATTGCCTTCAAAAATGCTGCTGGTAAAGGCATCGATTTGATAGATGGGTAGTTTCATTCCGGATAAAGTTTATATTCTTTCAAATTTAACAAATAATACAAAAATCAGGATAGATTTATCATTGTTTTATGCAACAATAAATGAAATAAGTTCGTCTTTGGTTAAAGCTGAGTTGAATTTTCCCTTGATTATATTTTTTACTATTTTTGATATTATTATAAACTAAACTTTAAATATTATGGTAGAACAAGGCAGAACCAATACAGGACAAGGGCTTGGAATAGCCGGTTTAGTTCTTGGTATTATTTCAATACCTTTAGCAATTTTGGGGTGTACAATGTTTATCGCTCTTTTATTTGGCGGAGTGGGAATCGTATTAAGCGCAATAGGAATTTCCCAGGCTAACCAAAGCAACCAGGCAAGAGGACTACCATTGTCCGGATTGGTAGTTTCTATCATTGGAACATCTATTGCATTATTATGGTTTCTCTTTATTGGTTCCTTCTTTCAAGGGGTTTTCGATAATGATAAATGGATAAATAAAATTGAAAATCTGGAAAATATAGCTGATGATATAGAAAGTGATACAGAAGCTGACATGGATAAAAGTGAAGAACACATGAAGGAGCTTGAGAAGAAAATGGAAGAATTGGAAGGGGAGATAAAAGAAAAGAACGGCAAATCAAAGGAAGCTTTTGAAAAAACTAAAGATTCGTTGCAAAAAGTAGAGGAGGAGCTTGATAATTTAAGAAAAGAAAAGAAGGATTAAAAGAGGGAAATAATCAGTCAGAAATAGATTGGCTTTTTGCCGGGAGATTTTTTTCTATACTTTCAGCATAGCTATGCTTACTCAAAAACATTAAAAATTAAATATTTATATCGAACATGTAGATGTGATTTGATTTTTAATATAAGATTCATAAATTTGGTGTAATCCAAATAAAAAAGAAAATGAAAAAAGCATTTTTAATCCTATTTTCTCTTTTTGCTACATTGTTTTTTACATTTTTATTTTCCGCCTGTGAAGAAGAAAATGGAGATTCTTCAAATAAAGTTACAGATATTGATGGAAACAAATATAAAACTGTAACTATCGGGGAGCAGATATGGATGGCAGAGAATTTAAGAACCACCACATATAACGATGGTGAGGAAATACCAAATATCACAGATACGGATGAATGGATGAATCGCTCAGATGGCGCTTATGCATGGTATAATAATGACTCTGATAAAGCAAATACTTACGGAGCTTTGTATAATTGGTATGCAGTAAAAACCGGTAAACTATGTCCGGATGGATGGCATGTTCCAACCGACAGAGAATGGAAAGTACTGGAAATGCATTTGGGCATGAGCAGACGTGAAGCTGAGAAAACATACAATAGAGGCACAAATGAAGGGAGCAAACTAGCAGGAAAGGTTTCCTTATGGGATTCGGGTGCATTGACAAATGATTCAGATTTTGGAAAAACAGGTTTCAATGCTGTACCGGGAGGTTTGCGGGAAGAAACTTTTCTTAACCTTGGTGGATATGGTTACTTTTGGTCTTCCTCTGAAGAATCTTCGCAAGAGGCCCTCTATAGATACTTAACAAAAAATTATAGCAAAATTGGCCGTTTAAGCAACCCTAAATACTCAGGACATTCCGTACGTTGTATAAAAGATGATTAGGCACATTTAAAAGTAAAAGATATTTAAAAATCATTTTTTCTAATAATTAAACAAGGACTTTC
>CAYFRV010000177.1:4004-6140 GCA_964345495.1 uncultured Bacteroidales bacterium
CTCTGCTAGATTATTACTATGCCCGACATACAAAAAAGACAACTTTTTGTATTCTAGAAAGTTGTCTTTTTTGTATACAGACACTTTCAGAAGTTATTTAAAAAAAATTTAAGCAGAAAGTAGTCAGTAATGATTCAGCACTTTAAAGTCTTTCCTTTTTATCGCATAAGGGTGCCATTCCCCTTTTTTTATTCCATATAAACTCTGATTCTGAAACTTCATCAAAATAGATAAGATGGTCAAAGTACTTTTTTTTGAATAGACGATAGTAATCTTCAGGATGAGAATTATACACTGCCCCGATACTTAGAATATCAATATTTTCAGAAAATTTTGTATTCCAGCTGCTAAAATATCCCAGCTCAGAGATGGCAACTGAAAAGGTGTTGGTTTTGGCTTCTGAAAAAATACTATTTATTGATCCTTTACGGGGTTCTGAGGTTATATTATGAGGTTTAAGATTTCCATAATCGCCATTGACATATTCTACAGCATTAAATGAACCATAAGAAAAGGAAAACCCAATTGCCGCATATTCATCACCTAACTCCCTATTTATAAATTTGCCCATTTTATCAATTTCATATCTTCTTCCCTTTATTATATGACCATTATGAGCCCATACAACAATCTTCTCATCATCAAAATAATCAAGCATCCATGTTGAATTCTCCGCCATGCAACTATCCCTCAAATGATGTTTATCCTGAAATTTTCTTACTTTTGACGTTTGTTTAACTACTTGAAGTACTCTTTTATACAGTTCGTATTTCTTTTCAGAGCTATTTTCAACAAGTTTATTCTTAGAATTCTCCATTGAATCTTTTAAGGCTTCAAGCTTGTTTATGTATTTTGCAAAAGATTCCGGGTTGTATGAGGAAAAATCATTGTCAGAGGCAGTCTTAGCTACACTCAGAATACTGTCTGCGTGAGAAGAAAAAGACACATTTGCTTCCTGTAAATAATTATTTATCAAATCCGGATTATTTTTATTGTATTGAGCATCAATGCCCATATAATGTACTTTTTCATTTTCGGGCTTTCCTGTATTGTACTCACACATCCATTCCAATAAGTCTCTTACTTCTTCTGTTTTCCACGTCCAGAAGAGCATATTTTCTTCCATCACTTTTTTCATATAATACGCGTTGCCTTTCTGAATATCTCTGTTTATGATAACAGATTCACCAAAATCCGCTTCGAATGCAAAAACTTTGTATCCGTGGTTTTTTACAAGATATTTAAAAATCCGTGCTTTAGCACTGAAAAATTCAGAAGAGCCATGTGTGGCCTCTCCTAATCCTATTATTTTTGAGTTTTCGGCAATAGGATCCAGAAAATTTAATTTGTCATCTTCCCATTTCAGAGGATCATCCGCCAGGGGATAAAGTTCATTGTTAAGATTCGAAATAAGTTTCTCTTTTTCACTTTTATCTTCCTCACAGGAAAACACAAATACTACTGCTAAAAGCAGCAAACAAAATCTCAAATGTTTTAGCATATATAATGTTGGTTGGTTTCAGTATAAATATAAAAATTTCAAAATCAAATTTCAAAAATCTGAAAATAATTCTCCTGAAAATAAAACTGATATAAGATTTTTTCGATTTTTACCTTCTTATAAGAAATTCTGTTAAAAGAAAACTTCTTTCCACATATAACAAAAAGGGTATTTGTAACATTATTCATCTCTTAGCGTGTCTACAGGATTTTTTACCGAGGCTTTGCAGGTCTGAAAACTTACTGTGAGTCCGGCTATAATCAAAGCGGTGAGCATGGCAGCAATAAAGACAAAGATTCCTGGTTCGGTTCTGTAGTGAAAATCTTTTGTTCGAATTTATTACAAAGAATATGCGAAAACGGAGAAAACGTTTTAAAATAAATGACATGTTCATTTACCATAAAAATCCAAAGAAAAAGTTATGCAATCGTAGATTTTATATGAAGGAGTCACATCAAAATTCTCCGTATCTGTTATATGACGATAATTCCCCTGTCCAAAAGTATAAAAACTGCGCCAAGTGAAATACCATAAGCTACATACCATTTCACGGGAATATATTCAAATGGGGAAATATTCATTCTCACATAATTATATATAACCAAAATGACTTTTGCAACAAAATAGGCGATGAT
>CAYFRV010000178.1:0-6136 GCA_964345495.1 uncultured Bacteroidales bacterium
TTATTTGTAAGGCTGCAATTCAAATAGAACCTCTTGTTCCAATCCTTTACCATATCTTTTAATTAGTTTGCCTAATTTTTCTATTTCAGGGTGATTCGTGAGTTTCAGGTTTTGAGTGTGGTTTCTCTGTTTTTCATACAAATCTCTGTTTCCATATTTTGATATGAGATGTTCAATATTAGGTGGTATAAAAAAATTGCAGCGCGATGCTTCCAGTTTGCTTTTATATTCACTCACATATATTTGCAAACCACTCAGGTCAAAATCTCCGAAATGAAGGTAGTAGTTTGAAATGTTTGACAACCAGTTGGTCAGTCCTTTGCTCATATACCTAAGAACAAAAAGACAAGGTTCATATTCTTTGAAATATTGGCTTAAACGCTCAATTTTTCTGAATATTTCCGGATTTTCTATTCCTATAATAGTGAATTCTTCGGAGATGTTCAAATGTTCGGGTTCGGAAATGAAACATTCTGTTCCCCTGGGTGATGGAAGGTCGATCATTTGTCCGTGTAGACTGACAGAACGCGGGTGGATGGTTTTGAGAAAAAAGCCGGGCATGGCTATAGTTCTCTTTTCCTTGGTATTATAGGTGGCTTTTAATGAGTCAGTTCCACTGGTTTCATTTTTTGATTTAAGTCTAATGTATTCATGAAGGGATTTAATCTGGTAATTTGTGCTGAGATAATTTTCCAGGAGTTCTGAATCATTTATTCTATAGACATAACGTTTTCCTTTTGAAGGAATCTGCTTTACAATTCCATCCTGAACAAAACGCTGAAGGGTTGATTTATCCTGTATTTTTGATGCATTTAAAGTTTCCCCTTCAAGCATTCTTCTTAGAGATTTGGCAAAGGATATTTTTAATGACATTGTGCTATATGGTTTGACTCAACAACTTAAATACATTGGTTTTATTGGTTTCGTGATCTTTGTTGAATTGATAAATATGTTTGTAGTCTTCTTCATTATGCGAATTTGGTGAGCTGTTGATTAGATAGATATCCCGCTCGGCTGCAAAATTAATCAGTCCGCGCACATTCGTATCATGTAAAATGCCTACTTCGTCGATAAGGCAATGAATTTTTGTACTACTCTTATTCCGGCTTTCACGTTTTTTGAAGATATTCAGAAGATTAATGTATATCATTGATTTTACCAGAATATCTGTACCATGAGAACCCACATTGGAGAGGCGGGAAACCCAGCCTGTATCATTTTCATTTTCACGTATTCTGAATTCAAGTTCAAAAGCATCCTCTATACCAACATAGCGTTCTTTATGATTGCTTATTCGCTTGTCAAGTTCTTCAAGTAATTCCACAGCTTTGATGTTGCCGGAATTTTCATTGTCCTGTGCAAAGAGATTATTTTCACCAATGGTAAGCATATTGTCGCTTCTGAACTCCTGAATATCCCGTAGTGTATGAATGATCGGATCCGTGCCCTGTTGAAGGCGTAATTCGATGGAGCGCACTACTCCCACAAAATTTGAATTACGAAAATCGGTGTTCATCTTACTCACCACTTTTTCAATTTCTTCGCGTTTTTTGAAAAGTTCATCCGTATCTTTTCCGATATTATTGATCATCATAGCATACTTCTTTGTTACATCCAGCTCCATGTCAGTAATTTTTTGGTTATCTTCAATATCCTTCAGGAATTCTGCAAACTGGATGGAATCATTATGCGTCTGAACCATTACCGGCAACTGAAGCGTATTATCCTCGTCAAAAAAGCCTGCGAAATTAGCCATCCTTTCTCTTAGCTTATTGGCTTTTTCATTCTCTTCATTTTTTTGTTGGCGAATTTTATCAATGAGCGTCTCTACATCTTCTTTTTCATATTTATCATTGTTTTCAATATAATTTTTGAATTCCTGATAAATGGAGTCTTTTTTGAATTTTTGATCCAGCCATTCAACTTGTTTTTGATGGAATTCCCGTTGTTTTTCAATCTCTTGCTTTTTGTTCTTCACCTGATTGATTTGTTCATAAAACTCTTTTTCCCTCTCTTTCCAGCGGCTCTCCCTCTTTTTAATTTTCGCTTCCAATTGATCTTTACTGTTTTTAAACGTTTCCATTTGCAACAGATAATCCTTTTGGTCTTTCCTGTATTCGAAAACGATCTGTGTGTTTTTATCTATGAAATCAAGCTTCTCTTGTAATTTATTAATGCGGTTTTCAAGATCATCGATGGTGTTTGTGTCGATTCCTTTTTCCTTCAGCGCTTTGTTACGATTTTGTGTAATTTTTTCTTTTTCTTGTTCTGCTGCTTTATTATTTTCATCAATCTGTTTCCGAATATTTTTTATGGCTTTGTCCCTTTGTTTTTTTCTGGAGCTTATTTGTTCTGTTTTTTGTTTTTCAATATCCGCCAGCGAATTTTGAAAATATTCATTTTCGTCCTTCTTCTTATTCTTTATCTGATCCAGGGAGTTTTCTTTTTCAGCGATTTTATCTTTTATATTCTTAATCGCTTTTTCTTTTTCCTTGTCAGCTTCCTCTTTTAAATTTTTCCACTGATTATTCAGGTTTTCTAGCTTAACACCTGATTGGGAGAGGCGGTACTTTTTCTGTTCTTCCTCATTTTTAAGATCCCGGAATGTTTTATTGATTTTTTTCTGTAACTTCTTTAATTCCTCTTCTTTGTTTTGATAAATTTTCTCAAGCTCCCTGGTGAATTTTTTTCTTTGATCCTGAGCGTTGTTTAATTGTTCTTTCAGGTATTGCTCTGATAATAGGGTGGGTTCAAGTTTATCTGTGTTTATTTCAATTCCGTACAGACTTTTTCCTTCCCTTTTCTTGGGTTCAAGCTGCGTATTTAACAAGATCTGATCATCGACCACTTTGCCGATATCATGGCGCCAAGCGGGTTTATTTTGCTCCAAATAATCCAAAAACGTTTCTTTATATTTTTGAAGTTGGCTGCTTAGTGAGTTTTCCCTGTCGGTAAGTTCATTTATCCGGTTTTTATGGTTTTCAATGTCCTTTGCAAATTTGGCTTCCAGGTCATTTTCCTGTTGCTTTGCCTTTAACTCCTCCGTGTTCTTCTTTTGCGCAAGTTGTTCTAACTCATGATTAAGCTTATATTGTTGTTTATTAGCTTCTTGAATTTGACTTGAAAGATTAGTCAGCTCCGATTTGAAAAATTCTTTTTCTTTTAGATATTTTTCCTGTTCATTGAGTTGGTCTATTTCCCTTTGATGTTGGTTTATTTTATTGTTCAGCTCATCAATTATTTCCTTTTTTTCCTGTTGAATTTCGCTTTTGCGTTGTTCGAATTGTTCCGTAATCTGATCTTTGCTTGAGTAGAAAGCCTCTTTTTCTTCAGCGATTTGTTTTTCTAATTTTTGATTGGCATCCCGTGTGTTGAGATCAATATTTTTAAGCTGATTGTCATACTCAGATTTTATTGATCCTGATTTCGTTGTCAAAGCATTTAATTGATCCTCTAATTGTTGCTTTTGATTGATGTAACTATCTTTTTTATTGTATTCTTCCAAAATCTTATCAATTTCCAGCTCCTTGTATTTCTTATCAACTTCGCGGGCCTTTTTTAGATTGTTTTTCTCGACAGCAAGTTTGTTCCGAAGCGTTTGAAGTTCATTTGAGACATTAGACTGAACCTTATTAAACTTTTCTTCAATTTCAGCAAGTTCTTTCTTTTGGGTTATAATTTGTTCCTCCAGTTCAATGTTACAACTTTTAGAGAAATTATAAGAAGCACCCAATTGCCATGCTGTTGATATGATGTTATCCTGAATTGCCAAAAACGCATCATACTGCTTGAGGATATTCAGCACCTTATTGTGGTGTTTTTTATATTTTACAATGTCATAATAATTTTTTCCGGCTTTTTGAATATGATGCCTGTAAGTTTCAAGGTCGATAAAGTAAGGCTCATCACTTAAGGAATTGATGATTGTTTTTTTTATAAAACTGGCATCCAGAGAGGAGTTCATAAAAATATTGCTGATAGTACGCGGAATATTTTGATAGGTTTTACTTTCCAGGAGGCTGTAGCGCAAGTTCTTTCTCTTTGCACCGTAAAGCATATCTCTGTATTCAGTATAATTAGTAATTGGTTTTCCAACCTGAATGTTATTTTTTGTAAGGCGTTCTATTATTTCTTCCTCATGGAGAATCTTATTGTTTTCTATGAAATAATCTTTATTATAACCTTCATCAATGAACCGGAAAGTCAGTCGGTTTTGCTTTTTGAGAAGCCACACTGTAAATAAACGATCGTCTTTTTCTACTTCATAGAGGATGTACGAATTAATATGCGGGAAATAATATTCAGCAAAAGATTTTTGTTCTTTGGAAAGCCCTAATTTTCTTGTATCTGCTATGTAGAAAAAGAGTATAGCCCTTAGAACAGTGCTTTTTCCGACACCCTGTGTGCCAATAAAATGGATATTACCATCCAGCATGATTTCCTGGTATGGAACAGTTGCGGTATCAATTAGTATAATTCTTTTCAGTTGTTGCATGGAATTTAATTAATTTTCAGTGTTTTTAGCTTTATCTTCATTTTCAGCAATATCTACGGCCATTACCATTTGTTCAAGGTAATGCCAGGCATCCAGAACTTTATAGGTGTGCGAACGCTCATTTTCCAGGTCTATAAAGCCTTCGTCTTTCATGTTTTTAAGCACACTATTCAATATATCCAGGTAATTGTTACTCTTTTGGTATGTATGAGTATTTAATTCTTCTAATTGTTCCTTCAGGTCAAGATTGACTTCTATTTCCTGTAGAATATTGCTGGGTGAAAACCTGTATCCCCTTGTGAACGCAGGATCAAATGTAGTGAAAAAGGCCATAATATCAATCCATTTTTTTGCCTTTTCAATCTTGTATTCAGCTGATTTTAAATGCTTTGTCTCGTCGATCTTTCCAAGATAATAATAGTTGTTTCCTTCTTCCAGTGTATAACCTACTTGCTCATATAATTCATACAATGAAGAAAAATTATTTTCAATAACTGTATAATAGTGCCGGAGGTCTTTATCGATGGCATTTGAACTGATGAAATTGCCTTTACTAAGCCATTCAAATATTTCTGCGCTTTTTGAGATGTGGGTCATACGTTATTGTTTTTTAGGATAAATGAGTGCATATTCCCAGTGATTATATTGAGCTGTTTTTTCTGAGAAATGGAGTTTATGTTCATATTTTGAAGCTATTCGGCAAAATAGCTTCAGCCTGTCTGTTTGCAGCGTTTCATTATTGAAGGAGTGTTCCATAATAAAATTAAATAAATCCTGATCCTTTGATTGAAAAATTTTAAACAGTCTTTCGAGATTATAGCTTTGTGCTGTTTTGTACTGATCATTTAGCTCCTGTTCAAGGAGAAGGTCGGCCGTGTTCAATTCTTCCAGGTTTTTGCGTTGCTTTTGAGCGGTAACTTTTTTTATGAGTTTGTATATTTGATTGTCTTCATTCACTAAACGAAGGGGCAGACGTGTTTTGAACTGTTCCTTTTTTATTGCAGGCAACCCGCTTAGGTCTTTAGTTTTTTTCTCAAAATTCGTAAGCTCTTTCAACTGCATTTTGTTTTTAATATCTTTTAATCTAAGCACTTTTTCAATAACAGCGCTTCTGTGTTCAACCTGGTTAAGATAATCAATTATCTGTTGTTGAATCTCTATCAGGTTGTGCCGTGCATTTTGAATATTAACTTTACTGATATGAATGATGTACAGAAACTCTTCATCTGCAGCATTACGAAAGAATAATTCATCATTCAGTCTTTTTTCCACAGCTCTCAAAACCCCTTCCAATTCGTCCCGTTGATTTCTGAGATCCTGAAGCGTAGCTTTTTTAACTTCGAAATTTGTTTCCGCCTTGTAGGCATCTTCTGTCTTTTTTCTCAAAGTTTTCACGTTGTTTAGTGTAACTCTGTTGATTCGACGGAGGAAATGCTTAATTTTTTGACTATGCTGACTTTTTCTTTTTTGATTGGTTTCTTTTAAATAGTAATTCTGTAAATTCTTAATCTTTTCCAGGTATTCCTGAATATAAAGCACATGAACTTCTTCGTTTATTTCGAGAAATTCCTCGAAAAATTCGCGAACTCTGGTATCCAGCGAAAAAGTTTGTTGCTCTTTTTCTATAATACCAAAATTAAT
>CAYFRV010000179.1:0-6112 GCA_964345495.1 uncultured Bacteroidales bacterium
CCAGCATGATTTGTGCCGCCTTTAATAGGGGAACTTTTTTGTAAGTCGTTTCATGTGCTTCATGAATTAAACGGATTATTTTGAGTCCGTCAAACCAAAGGAAAAAGTGTTTTTTAAAGATTTCCAATCCGGCGCAATTATTTCGAATTCGCTGGATGTTATTTGTAGCATTGTTTTTTATTAGAAATTCCTGAAAAAATGTGGGTAAGTCTGAGAACACTTCGTGAATTTCATTTTCAGGAATATTATAAAGTTGTTCTGCCCTGGAAAAGAAACTTTTTAAGTGGGTGAAAAAATCCGGATGGTAGGTTAAATATTCCTGCTCCGGATTGCTGCTTACTTTTTTTATTTCCGGCCCCGTTCCAAAAAGCACTCTTTCGGAGGGTCTGGGTGAAGGAAAAACGCGTGTATCTTTAACTTCCCTGATATTCCCTAATTGAAAAAGTTTGTTCAGAAAATAGAAGTCCTCTCCGGCTTTTCGTTTGTTCATGCCACCTTGTTTTGCGTATGCTAAAGCTTTTACAAAGAAGGCAGACCCAATGGTGTGAAATGCATAAGGAAAACCGCAATAGTGAAGTGCTTGCTTGTAATACCGCAGAAATAATTCATAGCGAATGATTGCCTGGTAAATTTTTTCTGAATACCGGATGCCTCCCGTGGGATGTTCAAAAAAGATTGTTCCGGCGTTTAAATTGGGTTCTTTGTAAATTGTATTTTCAATAGCAGTAAAATAATTTCTTTGACATTCAGTATCAGCGTCCAGTGAAATAAGAATGCCGTCTGTTCTGTTTATTGATGCGAACCTCCTGATGGCTTCATCCATTCCTGATTTTCGTGCATATCCGGCGCCCATGTATTCAGAAGGAATGTCTTCTTTTATTATGGCATAAATATCTAATGGCAGGTTCTGGGTTTCTTTCCATTCTTTAATTTCAGCGTAAGTTTTCCTGTTTTGATTGATAATACGCTCCGGCGTAGTTTCTGAAGCGTTAAATACTAAAATTATTTCTACAGGCTCTTTGGGCAGATCACATTTTATTAAGTGGTTTAATGTTGACGACAAATAAGGCTCATCATATACGGGAATGATGACACTGTATTTTAGATTTTTTTGAGGTTGCTCTTCGATAAGTTTTGGTAAACTGTTTTGTTTAGACAGATATTTTTCCAGAGCATTCATGTTTGGTTATTATTCTATAATTATATTCTTTTCTTGCTGAACACAATTTTGGGAAACCTTTTAGGGTTTTCCATTGCCTTTTGTTTGTTAATGAGCTGAGTATTAAAAAAAATCCCCTTCAAAAATTCTGGTTTTGAAGATCATTGTGAGTATAAGAATAGTAAGAGAAAAAAGAATAAAGATTATCAGGGATGTCCGAACAGTTCGCTTTTTTGACAGAAATAATTTTAAACTTTTAATTCCTTTTGCTGCGTTTTCTATACGAAATATGGCATTCTCATTCTTTTTAATAATCGAATAGACTCCTTGTTCTAAAGTAACAGGGATGTTTTCTGTCTCCGTATCATCGGTAATTACAATGATCTCAGCGGCTTTATTAATGTTCTTAATTTGATTGATTAGTTCGTTTGAATTATTCTTTGTCAGCAGATTCATTTCAATGATGATGAGGTCAAATTCATCTTTGTTTCTGTTTTTCTTCTTAAATTGATCTAAAAAGACCTGTAAGTCTGTATAGCTGTGAATCTGGTAATTAGGATCAAGATTAAGTTCTTTGCTTATTTTATTGTTAAACGTGGTGTCACTATCTATGATATAGAAATTTATGTGCGTTTTGCCGGGTTTAAGTTGTTTAATTTTAATCATTGAGTTTGGAGTCAATCATTTTCTATAGGCAAAAATGAATAATTTTTTGAATAATTAAGCATTTGTTCCTGATAATTTTGAACGTATTGAATATTTATATCAACAATTTTGTTATTTTCCATAACCGGAATGTATTCGGGATTGGTGAATCCGGTAAAAGGAGGAATGTCAAGTTTTTCAAAACGCTCTATGATTTCCTGATGAAGTTCCTTGTTTATTGTTGTGCCGTAGTTTTCCACCAGCCGTTTGGCCGCCTCATAATCGCCTTCTGATTTAATACGTTGAATTTCAGCAAGTAGTTTGCCGAATAAATTTCTGAGTTTATGATAATCATTTATGATGGTATACGTTTTTCCATCAACCTTTTTAAACTCAATGACATTTTCTGAAGCTCCTTGTTCGTAACACCACCGGGAAATTAACTGTCGATTCCTCATGTGTGCTTGTTCCAGGTTTCTTCCGGGTTTTACTTTGATTAACTGAGTAAACAACCCGTTTCTGATGTAGCTGTCATATTGCGCTTTTGCAACATCGAAAGTTGTTATGATGCCTAAATCAATGAGTTTTTGATCCATCATGAAATACAGTGCAAACAAGTCAGCCCTGGCTTCTTCTATTGGAGCCTGGTAGTTTTTTAACGCTTCACTGTTTACTCCTTCCATCATTTTCCCGGAACCATGTCCCAGACATTCATGAAGATCGGTATGTAGATTGTCAGCTATAAATCCGTGTTTTTTATGCCGTTCTTTTTCTGTTGCAGAGTAAGCAAACTCTTCAATAAAACCACTTTGTAGCATTGCCTCATGATGTGCAGAGGCAATATTATTGAGCGTAATTGATTTTGAGCCGTATTCTTTTCTGATCCAGTCGGAATTGGGTAAGTTTACACCGATGGGACTTGTCGGATGGCTTTCTCCTCCCAGCATGGCAACGTTTACCACATTTGCTGATATTCCTTTTACTTTTTCCTTCCTGAAGCGTTTTTCAATGGGTGCATGATCTTCAAACCACTGTGCGTTTTCACTTAAAATGGTTGTTCGTCTTGTTGCCTCAGTATCTCTTACATGTAAAATTGATTCCCAGGTGCCTTTCAGGCCAAGCGGATCGCTGTAGGTTTCAATAAAACCATTTATAAGGTCTACATCGCTCTTTGTGTCTTTTAACCACTGAATGTTGTACCTGTTAAATTCTTCCAGGTCTCCGGTTTCGTAAAATTTTATCAGAGCTTTGAGCCATTGGGTCTGCTGTTCATTTTCTGTGTAATCGACTGCCTGTCTCAGCCAATGTGTAACATTGTTGATGGCGGAGCTGTACATGCCTTCTGAAAACCATGTTTTTTCTTCAAATTGACCTTCTTTCTTTTCTAACTTAGAATTTAGTCCGCAACTGAGCAGTGGGTTTTCTTTTTGTTGTTTTTTGTAGTATTCTTCGCTTTCTCCCTGAGAAACTCCTTCATAAAAATTAACCGCAGAATCCTGAATGATATCTTTGCTTGTGTCCTGTTCTACCCCTTTTGGGGCTAAATTCGGATCAAATATCAGTTTGCTGAGTTGGGTCTTTGCCTCTTCTGTAGTTTCAAAATACTTGGAAAGTCCACCTTCAAAGCTGTTTTCAATGAGCTGATGGAAATAATTCTTTGAAAATTCAGGTTTGATCTTTTCTTTTGCAAAAGGGTCGTGAATGCCGTTCGAATACCAGATATGTTTGAGGTAATTTGTGAAAAGTTCGAATTCTTTAGAATTGCGGTCTCCGTTATATTTTTCAAGTATCGATTCCAGGGAATTTCTGATCAGTAGATTGTATTTATAGTTTTGGTCATAGATGATGTCTCTTCCTGCAAGCGATGCACGGCTAAGACAGTAGATTAATATTTTTTTATTGAGGGGAAGTTCTTCGAATTCGTCAAATCTGTATTGCAGGATTTTTACATCGTCAAATCTGTCGATGTAGATTGAATGATTATCTGGTTTCGTATTTTTCATAATTAATCGTCTAAATTTATTTCATTGAGTCTGAGGTCAAGGTCAAAATAAGTATTCCACACCCCATTTTCATATTTTAATCCGTCATAAGAGAAATCCGGTCCGTAAAATTCACGATCGCCTTCATATTTTGGTTCAGAAGGCGAAAGGTGATCATATACGATCATCTCCTTGTCTTCATCGTATTTGAGCATCATTGAGGCAAACTGGCCGTATTCGAAGATCAGCCTGTTACTGATTTCGCGTTGATTTTTAAAAATTGAGGCACCGAAGACGGGTTTGTTTTTTTCAAAATGCAGCACATCAACAATTTTTTTATTGGTTAAAAAATCATTGGGATCATAAGCCAAAAGTGTATAGTATATCTCATCGAAACGGGTTTCAATAGGGATGACCTTGTAATACAATGCACCGTACCACTCATTGTTCTTCAATATTTTTTGTTCGGGTTTATCCATATCTTCCGAATTGTCTTCCAATTCGAAAAGCAGCATCTGGTCATCTGTATCAGTTGGTTTGTATTGAATAAAGCAGAAATAATCATGTTCGCCTGATTCATAAGGCAAATTCCAGTTGTACAGTTTAAGTTTCTTATCAGGAGATTTTAGAATCCCCGCTTTATCCAGAGAATCAAACGGATATTCAAAAGTTTCAGGTTGTGGAAGGAGTGTTTTCCATATTTTTATGATCTGTTGGTTAAGATTGGTTTTAACATCGTCATTATTTGAATTGGCAATGGAATCATATAAGTGTTGAAGTTGTTCTTCTTTCTGCTGAAGGTTGATTGAGTTGTCGTTATTCTGAGAATAGCAGCCTAAGGAAATAAAAAAAATGAACAATCCTGTAGTTATGAAACTTGCTGATTTTCTGAGCATAAGTATCGAATTAATGTTTTTTTGTTCGTCAGACAAAGATAAGATATATGAAATATTCAACGAAGAAACCATGAAATATTGTATCTGTTCAAAGAACTTACTGGAAAATCAGTAAATCAATAACAATTCTAATTTAAGCCTTTCTTTCAGATTGAATGAATTTGTTGTCAGATTGAGTCCAATGCTTTCTTAATTCGTTGGACAGATTCAGATATTTCTTTTGGTTTGATAATCAAAGGAGGAGCTATTCTAAACGCATTGGGTTTGAAAATAAACTGATCTGTAATCACTCCATTTTCAGCCAAAACTTTCATAGTCTGGCTCATAATTTTTTCATTTTCCAATTCTACAGCGATAAACAGCCCTGTTCCCCATATATTTCTGATAAGGGGGTGTTTTAATTCTTTGAAATATTGCTTGCCTTTAGAATCAATTTCTTCTGTAAGTTTTTCCCTGAGAATAATCTCCAGACTTTTATGAGCGGCTGCGGCTGAAACGGGATGCCCGCCAAATGTCGTAATGTGTCCTAAACCCGGATTTTCTTTCAGGCTGTCCATAATTTCTTTTGAGGCTACAAATGCTCCAATGGGCATTCCACCGCCCATTCCCTTTGCTATAGTGAAAATATCAGGAGTTACCCTGAATTTTTTCATGGCGAACAAGTCTCCTGTCCGTCCGAAACCGGTTTGCACCTCATCGAATATTAGGAGTGTTCCTGTTTCATTGCAGCGTTTTCTCAATTTTTTCAGGTATTCATTTTGTGGAAGAATAATTCCGGCCTCAGCTTGTATGGGTTCTACAATGACACAAGCGCTTCGTTCGGTAATTTGTTCCAGTTGTTGTTCATCATTGAAATCGATGTATCTGATGTCTGGTAAAAGGGGACGGAAAGGATTTCGGAACTTTTCATCGCCCATGAGTGATATTGTGCCGTGTGTACTCCCGTGATAAGCTTTCGTACATCCGACAATTTCGGTTCTACCGGTATATTTTTTAGCCAGTTTTAATGCGCCTTCGTTCGCTTCGCTGCCTGAATTCACGAAATAGATATTGTTGAGTGATTCAGGAATATTTTGAGTAAGCAATTCGGCAAATTTAACCTGTGGATATTGCACAAATTCACCATAAACCAACAGGTGCATGTGTTTGTCAAGCTGATTTTTAATCGCCTGAATAATTTCCGGATGCCTGTGTCCTAAATTACTTACGGATACTCCGGAAACCAGGTCGATATAATTCTTGCCGTCTGTATCGTATAAATAAATTCCTTCAGCTTTTTCAATTTCAATGGCTAAAGGATTATCTGTTGTTTGTCCTATGTTTTGAAGGAATATTTGCCTGTTTGAAAGCATAACTCAGGTTTTTGATGAAGTTTCTTACAAAAATAACAATTCTGATGCTGAAATTATATTTTCCCAATGAGGTGTTCG
>CAYFRV010000180.1:0-6111 GCA_964345495.1 uncultured Bacteroidales bacterium
GGAACAGAGGCTGCATTAATGGAGCCGCCATGCAAGCGCATGATTTGTTTAGACAGGCTCAGCCCAATTCCGGAGCCTTTGGGTTTTGTGGTAAAAAACGGAATAAAAATCTTATCCAGCACTTCCTGTAAAATACCGGCTCCATTATCAATGACCTGAAGCGTTATCTTACCCCGTTTGCTTCGGAAACCTTTTAACTGAATTTTGGCGTCTCTTACCTTTTCTAATGCATGAACCGCATTAGTGACAAGATTTATTAACACCTGCTCGATAAGTTTCGGATCTGCATGAAACTCCAGATTTTCGGGATCTACATTTATTGAAAGGCGTACATTATTGTCAACTAACTCATTTGCCATAAGATGTTTGATATTTTCAAACAAATCTTTCGCTTTAACAATCTCAAAACTCGGTTTTGGAATTTTAGTCAGATTCCGATAGGTATTAACAAAATGGAGCAAACCTTCACTCCTTTTGTGGATGGTATTCAACGCCTGTTCGATTTCAGAGGTAGTTTCTTCATCTAATTTACCATTATGGTCCTGTTTTGTTTCCTTAATCATAAGCCCCAAAGTAGAAGTAAGGGAAGAAACAGGAGTTATTGAATTCATGATCTCATGAGTTAACACCCGGATTAACTTTTGCCAGGTTTCTGTTTCCTGTTCTTCAAGGACATACTGAATATCCTTAATCGTAACCAACATAATACTTTTTGCTCCAATTCGAAATTCTGAGCCATAAACAGCTAACTGAAGAATATCATCTTCCTGCTGAATTTTCAATACATAATTTTTCCCGGGAACCAGATTCATCAAGGTATCTGCTAAATTCTCGTTAACACTTTTTAATTGTTGAATATTAGTGACATGATAAACCTGAAAAAGATCTTTAAAGGCTTTATTCATCATATCTATCGTTCCATCACGATGATAAGTGATAATACTTATGTCAATATTTTTTACTATACTCTGCAGGTATTGATACTGTTCTTCAACTTTCTGCCTGATTTTCCGGAAATCATGGATAACATCATTAAAAGCTTTATTCAGTTCCTGAAACGAACTTCCCATGTCTTCAATATGAAAAGAACGGGTAAATTCGGAAAAGCGAATAGATTCAAGGAAACTTGCCAAATTACGGTTTATTGAATCTACATATCGAACCAGAAGAATGATCTGAAAAATAATCAATACCCCGACTAAAAACGGAGTAATTAAGTAATCTAAAGTTAAAGTATAAAAGAAAAGAAATATACTTGCCGCTAATAGCAATATCCTGAAAGAGATTACTATTCTAAAATTCTTAAAGATCATATTTTTCCATTCTTCTGTACAGAGATGTACGTGTAAGCCCTAACTGATCAGCAGCTTTAGTAACATTCCCCTGGTTTTGTTTTAGCACTTTTTTGATAACGTTCTTTTCTATCGTATCCAAATCGTAGGTTTCAAGCTGAATTTCATCTTTATTATCTCCAACCGGGGAAAGCAGAAAATCATCAGCTTCAAGTACGTCGGAATCACACATTATAACTGCTCTCTCCAAAGCATGCTCTAACTCACGTACATTCCCCGGCCAGCAATGTTGGTTCAGTTTCTTAATTCCTTCGGAGCTAATTTTCTTTATCTGCTTTTTATATTTCCTGGCGTACTGTTTCAAAAAATGATCGGCCAAAAGAGGAATATCACCCGAACGCTCACGTAATGGGGGAAGATGAATTTCAACCGTATTGATTCGATACAACAAATCCTGACGGAATTCTTCATTGGTAACCATTTTATGAATGTCATTATTGGTTGCACAAATCAATCGCACATCGATAGGTTTGGTGGTATTTGAACCTACACGGGTCACCTCCCGTCTCTCAATTGTAGTAAGTATTTTTGCCTGCATAGGGATTGAAAGATTCCCGATTTCATCCAGAAAAAGCGTTCCTTTGTTCGCCAATTCGAATCTGCCGGATTTATCCTTCTTGGCATCGGTAAAAGCGCCTTTTACATGTCCAAATAATTCACTTTCAAATAAATTTTCATGAATAGAACCGAGATCTACACTGATGATCACTTCATCCTTTCGTTTTGATTTTCTGTGAAGCGCCCTTGCCACCAATTCCTTACCGGTACCATTTTCACCAAGAATCAATACGTTCGCATCTGTTTGCCCAACTTTATTGATTGTTTTAAACACTTCCTGCATTTCGGGAGAATTTCCAATAAACTCATGAAAAGGTTTATCCTGTATTTCGTTGATTTCTTTTTGCTTTTCTTTCAAATCTCCCGCTTCTCTTTTTGAACGCCTTAGCTTAATAGCAGAAGAAACCGTAGCTAATAATTTCTCATTTTGCCATGGTTTCAAAACAAAATCAGTTGCACCGGCTTTGATAGCCTTTACTGCTTTTTCAGCATCTCCATAAGCTGTAATGAAAACCACTACAGCATCAGGATCTATTTCCAAAATTTTTGACAACCAATCAAATCCTTCCTGGCCGCTTATCGCATCTTTTGTGAAATTCATATCCAGCAATATGAGATCAAAATCTTCTTCCTTCATTAACTGTGGAATTTTATCAGGAGAAGGTTCTGTCACTATTTTTTCTACATGATTTTTTAAAAGCAACTTTAAAGCAAACAGAATATCTTCGTTATCATCTATTACTAATACTTTACCTTGTTTTTCTTCCATGATAATATTTATTTTTGTAATTCTGACAGATTAAACAAAATTAGTGCATCTAAGAAAACTCCCTTTAAACTGAAATAAACCTGCTCACATTTTATTTTGCCAAAACCTAACCAGCTGTTGTTTAGTGGGCTAGCCTTCCGGCAGTTGCCGTAAAAAGGGCAGCGGGCAGGCAAATAATATCATTTTTTAGAACCACTAATTAAGGTACCAAACGCTGAAAATCAGCTTTGCCCCATCCCTAAAGGGTGGCTGATTTTCAGCTACTTTTTTCGGCAGTTGCCGGACTGGGACAAAAGTAGCTAAAATCATATAAAACCCATTTTTGGCCAGACTCAAATATTGTTCATTTCATACAAATACAAAAGTTTATTTTAAACGAATTACATTTTCTATTTTCATAGTAAAAATAGGAATAATTTTAATAAGTTGTTCGATTTCGTACTATAAATGTTTCGTTATCGAACACACTCCTGGCTTATATTTTCTAATTAAATCCAAATAAACATCTGTTTATTAGAACAATAAAAAATTTGGCATAATAAATGATTAATAAGAAAAAAAAGCAACTATGGACAGAAAGATAGAAAAAAAGAAAACGCTCTTCAGTAAAAGAAACATTTTCATAGCTATTGGCAGCATAATCGGTGTCTTAATTATTTACAACATTTTCTTTGCTGAAAACAGTTCTAAACTAAATGTAGAAAAAGAAAAAATCACGATTGAAACTATAGAGAAAGATCGGTTTAAGGATTATATCGCTGTTATAGGAACAGTTGAACCAATCAAAACCATATATATCGATGCGGTTGAAGGGGGGAGAGTTGAAAATATTCTTATTGAAGAAGGAAATATGGTTGAAAAAGGTGATGTTATCATGGAATTAAGTAACAGCAACCTTATACTGGAAATTTCATCCAACGAAGCACAGGTAACAAGATCAATAAATTCGCTCCAGAGCACTTTGCTCAGCATGGAACAAAGAAAAATCAATTACGAACGGGATTTAATTGATCTTAAGAGAGAGTTGAAAACTCAGAGAAGATCATTTGAAAACAATAAAAAGCTTTATAATAAGGACCATATATCACAGGAAGACTTTAAAAGATCGAAAGAAAACTACGAAGCTACGCTTACCAAATTCAATCTTTTTAAAGAAGCTGTAAGAAAAGATTCTATATTCAGAAGCAAACAAACAAAGCGAATCAACCAAACAATCAGCAGGCTCGAAGAAAGTGGAGAACTGGTAAGGGAAAGACTGGAAAACTTAAATATTACAGCACCAGTAAACGGAGAACTGGCAACATTGAATCCGGAATCCGGAGAAGTTATCAACCGTGGAACAAGGATTGGAAAAATTAATATTTTGGATAACTACAAGTTAAATGTAGAAATCGATGAACACTACATATCACGTGTACGCAATGGACTCCCGGGGTCTTTTGACTATAGTGGAAACACCTTCGATTTGAAATTAACAAAGAGATACCCTGAAGTATCCCAGGGAAAATTTAAAGTAGACATGGTTTTTGAAGATAAACTCCCGGAAGACATCAATATCGGACAAACATTCAGAATAAAACTGGAATTGGGCGAATCAAAAGAAGCTGTTCTTATTCCACGAGGTGGATTTTATCAAAGTACTGGCGGACAATGGGTCTATGTAGTAGATGAAAGTGGCGACTTTGCTTACAAGCGACCCATACGCATAGGAAGACAAAACCCACAATATTATGAAGTTCTTGAAGGTTTGCAGCCCGGTGAAAAAGTTATCGTCTCTAGCTACGACAACTTTAATGAAGTTGATAAACTGATGTTAAAAGAATAGCAAGAAAATTTAGTTAGAATTAATTAATAAAATTAAATTATACAATAAACTGAATATTAATAATTTAAAACCACAAGACATGATACGCACAAATGAACTAACAAAAGTTTTCAGAACAGACGAGGTTGAAACTACTGCTCTGAACAAAGTAAGTTTTGAAGTTGAAGACGGAGAATTTGTTGCCATAATGGGCCCTTCAGGCTGCGGCAAATCCACTCTGCTAAATATCCTCGGATTATTAGACAATCCATCGTCAGGGGAGCTCAAATTCATGGACCAGGAAGTTTCCAACTATTCTGAAAGGAAACGAACGAACTTAAGGAAAGCCAACATTGGTTTTGTATTTCAAAGTTTCAATCTTATTGATGAATTGAACGTCTTTGAAAATGTAGAACTTCCGCTCCTTTATTTAAACAAACCGGCTTCTGAGCGAAAACAACGCGTAGAAGAAGTTTTAGAAAGAATGAAAATGTCTCACAGAAAAAAACACTTTCCACAGCAACTTTCAGGTGGACAACAACAGCGTGTCGCAATTGCCAGAGCTGTAGTGGCTAATCCAAAATTAATACTGGCAGATGAGCCGACCGGTAACCTGGATTCTGCCAACGGCGAAGAGGTAATGAATTTACTTCAGCACCTGAACAAAGAAGGAACCACCATAGTAATGGTAACTCACTCACCTTCAGATGCAGAAAATGCACACAGAATCGTTCAGTTATTTGACGGCCAAATTGTTACAGAAAACATTAAAGAAGTATTATAGCTCTTTAGTAGGGCAGAAGTTAAATATAGCTATTTTTCCCTCAAATTAACTAACCATCTTCTGCCCTTTTGACTCAAAAAACATAAAATGGCCTAAACCGGAAATCGAAACTTAAAGCAAAGAATTATGAAAACTCAAATAAAAAATATCATTGTCTTATTCTTCCTTTTAAACATAATATCTATTCATGTTTTTGCAGGAGGCGGTGATCAAAAAACAAAATCTTATCCGATAAAAGGGATAAACGGCATAGATATCAATATAGCATGTGCGCTTTATATTGAACAAAAGGGCGAAGAATCCTTACGAATCGATGCAGATGAAGATATAATTCATCATATTGAAGTTAAAAAGAGAGACAGCGTACTTTATCTGACAAGCGATAAAGATAAAATGAATTATAAAGACAAGGATATTGAAGTCTATATTTCAGTTAAAACTCTCAATCAAATCACTGTAGGAGGGGCTGCTAAAATACGGAACAGTGGTATACTTAAAAGCAATAAATTTACCCTTGACATTTCAGGAGCCGCAGATATTGACTTAGAAATAGATGTAGAAAAATTGCTGGCTGATTTTAGCGGAGCAGTTAATGCCGACTTAAGAGGAAAAGCAAATTATGTAGTTATGGATATGTCAGGAGCTTCAAAAGTAGATGCGGAAGACCTTATCTCCGATGCTTTTTATCTTGATTTTAGTGGATTTGGTAAAGCTGAAGTTTACGCTGAAAAAGTTCTGAAGGTAGATATGTCAGGAATGGGTGTGGTAAAATATAGCGGAAACCCACAAAAAGTAGATGCGAATTCATCGGGATTAGGAGTAGTGAAAGCCAGATAACTAATTA
>CAYFRV010000181.1:0-2077 GCA_964345495.1 uncultured Bacteroidales bacterium
ATAAAGGCGGGATTGATTTAAATCACCGCCTTTTTTATTTTATTGCGAATAACGAAATAGAATTTTACTTACATTTGTAATAAGTCAATAACTACCTTATGGATAAAAAAATACGACATATCATTATTTTTGCTCTTTTTATAGTGATTGTTTTTCCGAAGTTATTGTATTCATCATCTTCCGGAGAGATAAAAGCGAGCGTATCGAAAAGTGATCCGCCCCCGGAAGAGCAAAGCTTTAACCCCGGAGACATGATCATCGACCACGTGGTTGATCATTATAGCTGGCACATTGCAACGATCGGAGAACATGAAATAAGCCTTCCCCTACCTGTGATTTTATATAGCAAGGATAGGGGGTTTTTTTGTTTCATGTCCGGTAAATTTGATCATGGGCATTCTTCATACAAGAATTTTAAAATTGCACAAGAGGGCAAGCATGAAGGGGATATTGTTGAGCTAACGCCCACCGGGGAAGTTAAACAGGAATTGCCCGTCGATGTATCCATTACAAAAACAGTAGCAGCCGTTTTTGTCAGCATTTTGATAATGCTATGGATGTTTTTATCTATAGCGAGGAGATATAAAAAAAGGCCGAATAAAGCGCCAAAGGGTTTTCAGTCGTTAATGGAGCCCTTAATATTATTTATTCGGGATGATGTTGCTAAAGATAGTATTGGAGAAGAACACTATGAACGTTTTACGCCGTTTCTTCTAACCATTTTCTTTTTTATTCTGATAAACAACTTGATGGGCTTAATCCCCATTTTTCCTGCCGGAGCGAATGTAACCGGCAATATTACCGTTACTATGGCATTGGCGTTGTTTACCTTTCTTGTCACTCAGATTAGCGGAAATAAGCATTATTGGAAAGAGATTGTTAACCCGCCGGGTGTGCCCTGGTGGTTAAAAATTCCAATTCCGTTAATTCCGATCATTGAATTTGTCGGGATATTTACAAAGCCCATTATATTGATGATCCGACTTTTTGCTAACATTTCAGCCGGACACATTGTGTTACTAGGGTTTTTTAGTCTGATTTTTATTTTTGGAAATATGAGCGTTCCTGCCGGATATGGTGTTTCTGTGTTTTCCGTATTGTTTTCTGTATTTATAACCATGTTGGAATTATTGGTGGCTTTTATACAGGCTTACGTTTTTACCATATTATCGGCAATTTATTTTGGTATGGCAGTAGGAGCTGAAGAATGATGGTTCTTCAGCATGTTTTATAAATTAAAATAGATGTATTATGATTAGTTTAACTGTATTATTACAAGCTGCTATTGGAGTTTCAATAGCAAAAGTTGGCGCTGGAATTGGTGCTGGTATTGCAGCAATTGCTGCAGCCTTTGGTATTGGAAATATCGGCCGTTCAGCAATGGAATCAATTGCCCGTCAACCAGAAGCTGCAGGGGACATTCGTTCCAGTATGATTGTTTCCGCTGCTTTGATTGAAGGGGTAGCTTTCTTTGCTATTGTAGTTTGTTTCCTGATTTTATTTGTGTAATGCACAAAGATACTTTACAGTTACAGCGGTTGGCTGAACTGTAAAGTATTTCTTTTAAAAAAATGTAACCCTATGGAACTTATTAAACCAGATGTTGGCCTACTTTTTTGGATGATTGTTTCTTTTGGCATTGTTTTATTGATTCTTAGAGTATTCGCATGGAAACCAATTCTTAATGCATTAAAAGAAAGGGAGAGAACCATCCAGGAACGTCTGGATGCAGCAAAAAAAGCCAAAAAAGAATTGGCAGAAATTGAATTTGGTAATGAACGGATCATAGCCCTGGCTAAAACAGAAAGGGCCAATATGCTTAAGGAAGCACAGGAACAACGAAAGAAGATCATTGAGGATGCTAAAAAAGAAGCGAAGAAAGAAGCGGATAAAATGATCCAGGAGACACACAAGAAAATCCAAAAGCAAAAACAGGATGCAAAGGAGGATATTAAAAACCAAATTGCAGAATTATCCATAGATATTGCTGAAAATGTGCTGAAGGAAAAACTTTCAAAGGACAAACAACAAAAAGACTATATCCATAAACTGGTTGAAAATATTGACATAAACTAAA
>CAYFRV010000181.1:2177-6095 GCA_964345495.1 uncultured Bacteroidales bacterium
TAAACTAAATTTTGTTTTATGTATCAAAGCCTTATTACCACTAGATACGCGAAAGCCTTGTTTCTGAAAGCGCGGGAGGAAAACCTGCTTGTTCAGGTTATGGAGGATATACGTTTTGTTCAGTCGGTTTTTAACGAGCATTCGGATGTTTTAACAACGCTGAATCATCCGGTTACATATACATCCCAAAAAGTCAGTATTATCAAAGGATTGTTTGAGGAAAAAGTGCATCAGTTTGTTCTGGATTTTCTTATTTTAATAGCAAGGAACCACAGGGAAGCCTATTTTCAGAATATTTTCCGCAATTTTATTGACTATTATAATGAAAGTGAAGGCATTAAAACCGTAGAGCTTACAACAGCTATGGCAATAGGCGATGATGAGCGGTCGGATATAAAGCAGTATATTAAGGATACGTTTCAGGCAAACAAGATTACGTTTACTGAAAAGGTTAATCCTGAACTCATAGGAGGGTTTATTATTCAGATAGATGATAAACTCCTTGATGCAAGCGTCAGAAAACAGCTGGATAAAATACGGCAGAATTTAGTTAATTAGCATATAGTTTCTGATAATATAGTAGCATTTGAAAAAACACAATAACAATGGCAGATATAAGACCCGGAGAAGTATCAAAAGTTTTAAAAGAACAGTTAGGCAAAAAACAAACCTATTCAGATTTTGAAGAGGTTGGCACCGTTTTACAGGTAGGTGATGGTATTGCCCGAATTTATGGCTTATCTCATGTTGAGTACAATGAGTTGATTGAGTTTGAAAATGGTGTTATGGGCATTGCCCTTAATCTTGAGCAGGATAATGTAGGTGCCGTTTTAATGGGTTCTTCTGAGAAAGTAAAAGAAGGCGAAAAGGTCAAAAGAACCAATCGTATTGCTTCCCTTGAAGTTGGCGATGGCCTTTTGGGGCGCGTGATAAATACATTAGGCGCTCCTATTGATGGCAAGGGTGAAATCGAAGGGGATACGATTGAGTTGCCGCTGGAAAGAAAAGCTCCCGGAGTTATTTACCGCCAGCCAGTTAATCAGCCTGTTCAGACCGGGTTAAAGGCAATTGATGCCATGATTCCTATTGGCCGTGGCCAAAGAGAGCTGATTATCGGAGACCGGCAAACCGGTAAAACGGCAATTGCCATTGATACGATCATCAATCAGAAAAAATCTTATGATGCAGGTGATCCTGTCTATTGTATTTATGTAGCGATGGGTCAAAAGCGATCAAACGTTGCCCAGATAGCGAAAACCCTGGAGAAATACGGAGCAATGGATTATACAGTCATCGTTTCAGCTACAGCTTCTGATCCTGCAGCACAGCAGTTTTATGCACCTTTTGCCGGAGCCGCCATAGGTGAATATTTCAGGGATACCGGAAGAAATGCGCTAGTTGTGTATGATGACCTTTCGAAACAGGCGGTAGCTTACCGTGAAGTCTCCTTGCTCCTGAGAAGACCCCCTGGTCGCGAGGCTTACCCCGGAGATGTGTTCTATCTTCATTCACGACTGCTGGAGAGAGCTGCAAAAATTATTGAGTCGGACAAAATCGCCGGACAAATGAATGATCTTCCGGAAACATTAAAGCCCAAAGTAAAAGGGGGAGGATCGCTCACCGCATTGCCGATAATTGAAACGCAGGCTGGTGATATTTCAGCTTATATTCCGACAAATGTGATTTCCATTACAGATGGTCAGATATTTTTAGATCCTGATCTTTTTAATGCAGGCGTACGGCCTGCTATTAATGTTGGGATTTCGGTGTCGAGAGTAGGCGGAAGTGCACAGATTAAGTCAATGAAAAAAGTAGCCGGAACATTGAAATTGGATCAGGCTGAATACCGCGAATTAGAGGCCTTTGCCAAGTTCGGCTCCGATCTGGATCCGGCCACCCAGGCTGTGTTAAGTAAAGGTGCACGAAATGTGGAAATCCTTAAACAAGGTCAATATAAACCTATGCCTGTAGGTAAGCAGATTGCAATTCTTTATTGTGGAACAAAAGGATTGTTAAAAGGAGTTCCCGTCGAAAAAGTAAGGGATTTTGAAAAGGGATTCCTGGAAAAAATGGAGGTTGAACACGGTGATGTGTTGGAATCTTTGGGTGAAGGAACATTAACTGAAGAGATAACCAAAAAAGTGGAACAGGTAGCAAAAGAAGTTGCTGGAAATTATAAAACTTCCTGATAGCATTTTCAGGTATAAAAAATCTTGTCTATGAGCAGCCTTAAAGAAATCAGAACGAGAATTGCCTCCGTTAAATCTACACAGAAAATAACGAGTGCAATGAAGATGGTAGCTGCTGCTAAACTGAAAAAGGCGCAGGACGCAGTTCTTAACTTACGACCCTATGCCAGTAAATTATACGGTATTTTAATTGATATTACAAAAAGCATTGATAATAAAGAAATTGAAACGGAGTATCTTAGAGAAAGCAAAAAAGATAAAGAAAACGAAAAGGTATTGTTGGTGGTCATTACGTCGAATAAAGGATTATGTGGGGCTTTCAACTCCAATACTATCAAAAAAGGTGTAGAGTTGGCAAATGGTCGTTATGCTAAACAGGCAAAAAACGGCGATTTGTATTTTTATACGATTGGCAGGAAAGGTTCGGAATTTTTCCGTTCAAAAGGTTACAACGTTTACGGATCAAATGATGATATCCTGGAAAATGCAACATTTAAAGATGCTGCTCCTTTTATTCAATCAATCATGGATACATTTGTCAACAAAGAATTTGACAGAATTGAAATCATCTACAATAAATTTAAAAATGCGGCAGTTTATTTGTTAACAGAAGAATCATTTCTTCCCATTGACATAAATATGGAAAATGGAAACGGGAATGGAGGAGACAATCATTTTGATTATATCTATGAGCCCGGTAAAGTTGAGATAGCACAGAATCTAATTCCAAAAATCCTGAGAATCCAATTTTATGAAGCGATTCTGGAATCACTGGCAGCAGAACACGGCGCACGAATGACTGCGATGCATAAAGCAACAGATAATGCAACAGACCTGATTAAAGACCTGCAACTGTCATACAATAAAGCAAGACAGGCAGCGATAACAAGTGAAATATCTGAAGTTGTAAGTGGCGCTGAAGCCCTGAAAGGATAGTGGTTTTCTGGTAATTGATTTTTAGCTGATTAAACCGGTTAACGCGTTTGGTGTCCTTAATAGAATTCAGGATCAGGGAGAAAGAAAACAAAAGATTGAATTTTTCTTCATCAGGAAGAAGTTTTAATTTTGTCATTCATGAGTTCTCACATATATAACCTGATACGTCAAGGAGAAAACGAGACCCTCGACTTTAAACATTCCATAACAAATTCTGAGAAGATAGCCCGTTCTTTAGTTGCATTTGCCAATACCAACGGGGGTAAGCTTTTAATTGGGGTTAAGGATAACGGAACCATATCGGGTATTCAAACCGAAGAAGAATATTATATGGTTCAGGCTGCTGCCCACTTGCATTGTAAGCCCGAAATCAGGTTTCTGACTGAGACGTGGAACATAAAAGGAAAAACCATTCTTGAAATTACCATACCGAAAAGTCTGGATAAAACCTATTTTGCAAAGGATCAACTGGGGAAATGGAAAGTATATATTCGTGTAAACGATCAAAATCTACTGGCCAATAAAATTTTGCTTAAAGTCTGGAAGCAGAAGAAAAGAAAAAAAGGTACTTACATCCATTATACCCCCAAAGAAAAATTGTTGTTGAATTATCTTTCTGAAAATAAATACATTACTTTTTCAAAATTCAGAAAAATTGCTAAAATTTCTCCTTATAAGGCAGAACGCATTTTAGTCAATATGATCGTCGTGAATTTAATTGACATCGTTTTCACGGAAGAACAAACATATTACAGGTTAAAACGTTCGGATTAATTTATTTTTTTACATGCCG
>CAYFRV010000182.1:0-6065 GCA_964345495.1 uncultured Bacteroidales bacterium
CGGTGAACCATCATATCCGGATATCTTCTGATTGGAGAGGTGAAATGGCTGTAGAAATCAAAAGCCAATCCGTAATGCCCGATGTTTTTTGTCGAATACACAGCTTTAGCCATACTTCGGACAGCCAGGGTTTCGATAACATCCTGCTCTTTTTTGCCTTCAACTTCTTCCAGCAGTTTGTTAATTGATGAGGTAATCGCTTTATCCGATTTGGTATTAATGGTATAACCGAATTTCTGAATGAAATCCATGAAATTCTCAAGCTTTTCCGGGTCTGGACGGTCGTGAATTCTGTAAACGAAGGTTTTTGGTTTTTTGGGTTTCTCTACATTTCCGATAAATTCAGCTACTTTTCGATTCGCCAGTAGCATAAATTCTTCTATGAGCTCATTTGCCTCGCCATGCTCTTTAAAAAACACACCGGTTGGTGATCCCAATTCATCAAGGAGGAATTTAACCTCTACTCTTTCAAATGCAATAGAACCTGCGGCGAACCTTTCTTTTCTCAGCTTCTGTGCCATTTCATTCAACTTCAGAATTTCGTTGCTGAGTTCTCCTTCTTTATCATCGATTACCTTCTGTGCTTCTTCATAATTAAAGCGCCGGTCTGAATTGATAATTGTACGTCCGAACCATTGTTTTTTTACCTGTACCTTATCATCGACATGAAAAACGGCAGAAAATGCCAGCTTCTCTTCATTAGGGCGCAAGGAGCAGACACCGTTTGATAATTTTTCCGGCAACATCGGTACTACGCGGTCCACCAGATAAACTGATGTTGCACGGTCATACGCTTCGTTGTCCAATGCTGTATCTGGCTGAACATAATGGGTTACATCGGCTATGTGAATGCCGACTTCCCAGAGTCCGTCCTTTATTTTTCGGAGCGAAAGAGCATCATCAAAATCTTTTGCATCTGCCGGGTCAATCGTAAAAGTCGGGACATCTCTAAAATCTTTTCGCTTTTTATATTCTTCCGCCGGGATTTTTTCAGGAATTTTTGCTGCTGCATTTTCAATAGATTCGGGAAAATCGTGCGGCAGGTCATATTCAGCCAAAATAGCATGCATTTCAGCTTCATTATTACCCGTTTCTCCTAATACTTCTACGATTTCCCCAAACGGATTTTTTACCCGCTCCGGCCAGTCAGTGATCTTTGCAATCGCTTTTTCCCCATCTTTTGCACCTTTCAATTTTTTAAGCGGAATAAAAATATCGTATGGTACCCTTCTGCTTGAAGTAACTAAAAAGGCAAAATTCTTTGAAAGAGATACAGTGCCCACAAAACGCGTTTTTGCCCGTTTAATAATATCCACCACTTCGCCTTCAAGTGCTTTGCTTTTTCTGTGTGCATACAGACGTACTTTAACTGTGTCCCCGGGTAATGCATGATGAAGATTATTATTTGAAATGAACACTTCTTCCTGTACATCATCCGAAATCAGATAGCCTTCTCCCTTTGAGGTCATTTCAATTCTGCCTTTCACGTCACCTGATTTTATGGGCATCTGATATTTACCCCGCTTAACTTCATTCAGGTGGCCTGATTCTTCGAGCCCTTCCAGTACGTCAATAATTAGCTTTTTCTTATGTTTATTTTTTATATCTAATCTTTCTGCTACTTGTTTGTAATTATAGCTCTGTTTTGGATCAGATTCAAATAAATCTAATACTTTGCGGCTTAATTTTTTTATGCTTTTTGCCCGCGACTTATTCTTTTTTTTACTACTGCTCATAATTTTGTTTCATTAATTTTTTATATCAGTCTGATTCAATTAGATAATCAATTGAATCCTGAATTGTGTTTTCAATTGGTATATAATCAAAATTTAATCTTTTCTTTAATTTTTCGTTGGAAAATTTCGACTTATTGTGCATCGATCGGTGTAATTCTTTAGTAATTAATCGTTTTGTTCCGGTTGAAAAAGTTTTTAACCAATCTAGTTTGTAAAAAAAGCTTGTCCACATTGGTTTTAGTCTTTTATTGGGAGGAGCCACATTATAGTAATAGGCAATCGAACCCAATAATTTTTTATAGGAATAGTTCCCTTCATTCAGTATAAATCGTTCATTGTAGATCTTATTTTCCACCAATTCCATGATTGCCCTGCAGGTATCCCTTACATCAACAAAACCTGTAGTGCCGGAGGGATAAAATTTAAAGCCGTTTTTTACAGTTTTAAATATTTTCCCGGGTCCGTCAGCCCTTAGTCCCGGGCCAAGAATTACGGAAGGGTTTATAATGATTGCTTTCAAACCCTCCTCAATGCCTCTCCATATCTCTAATTCACTTTGAAATTTACTTTTTGCATAATTTGAATTTCGTTCAGGATTATTGCCGAAATCTTCTTCAGTAATACGTTGTTCTTCACTTAGCGGATCAAGAGCTGCCACACTGCTAACGTATACAATTTCAGGAATTTGTTTTTCCAGCGCAAAGTTTATAATGTTTGAAGTGCCGTATACATTTGTAGTCAGTACTTTTTCTTTGTCTCCGGGTGAAAACGACACCATAGCGGCCAGGTGATAAATTCTTTCGATTGGATAATCAATTTCTAATAGAGACTGATAATCAAGCACATCACCATCGATAAACCGAACTTTCTCGATTAGCTTCTCTTCTCCTTCACCATAAGTGCGGAAGATGTTTTTTATATAGTTCAGGTTCCCTGTTGGCCGCTTCAGTGCTAGAACATCTTCATTCGCTTTCAATAAATGATACAGCAAATGCGCCCCTAAAAAACCTGTTGCTCCTGTGATAAATATCATATAGACAACTCCTCTCGTGACTTTACTGTTTTTTCTTTCTCTAATGAACTAAAAACATATTCAATGGTTTATTTACCTTTATAAAAAAAATAGTAATTTAAAATGGAATTTAATAACTATAAATATTTTTCTACCTTAGTAAGTTACTATGAAATCCAAATGAATCGTTATTGAATTTTTAAATTATAAGTTACACAAGGAGAAACAAATTTAAAAATATATTTTTGTGAATAAAAGGTATTATTTTTAACCTGTATTATTCATAAATTTTTATAATTATGAATTATTTATGTTAAATCATTTACCAAATCAAATAATTACTAAATCAAAAATAGAAAATTATGTTTTCAGGAATAGTAGAAGAAGCTGCACCGGTTGTCAATCTTGAAAAGGAAGGGGGCAACCTTCACATTACCATGAACTGCTCATTTGCTGATCAACTTGGCATAGATCAGAGTGTTTCTCATAATGGTGTGTGTTTGACAGTTGTAGATGTGAATAAAGCGAGAAAAGAGTTCACTGTTACAGCTGTACAGGAAACATTAGATAAATCCAATCTTGGATTATTAAACAAGGGCGATAAGGTAAATCTTGAACGGAGCATGAAAGCTGATAGCTTCCTGGATGGTCATATTGTTCAGGGACATGTTGATCAAACGGCTACTTGCACCGAGGTACGCGAAGCAGATGGAAGCTGGTATTTGCGTTTCGAGTATGACCCTTCACAGGAAGACTATATTACAGTGGAAAAGGGTTCTGTTTCGATTAACGGAGTGAGCATGACTGTGGTAAATTCAAAAGAAAAATCGTTTGAGGTAGCAGTCATTCCGTACACTTATAATCTTACAAACTTCCACGAGATGAAACCCGGAACTGTGGTAAACCTGGAATTTGATGTGATTGGAAAATATGTAGCTAAGATTGTTCAGCAACAATTGAATAAAGATAAATAACATGAACAAAAAGCTGCCCGGAAGAGAATGTAGTTTCGGGCAGCTTTTCCAAATTTACTGGCAATGAAGCGGATTTCACCTAAACAAACGGCAATTAATATTGCGGTAATTTCAGCCGTAATTTCCGCCATCGTTCTTGTTATTCTCTTTTTTTCAGAAGGAAAAATGTCTGTCTTACCTATTATTTTTGGGATACTAACTATTTTCATCGTTGTCTATATCACTGTTTACTACACACTTAACAACTTTATTTTCGAAAAGATAAATCCCATCTATAAAACCATTCACAATAAAAACATTCCTGAGAAAGAATTACGGAAAAACCTTGAAGAGAAAGATATTATCAAAGAAGTAAACGATGAGGTTGTTGATTGGGCCAGGAATAAGACCAGAGAAATCGCCCAGTTAAAGCAAATGGCGAAATACCGGAAAGAATTTCTGGGTAATGTTTCACATGAGCTTAAAACACCCATTTTCAATATTCAGGGATATGTGCTGACGCTACAAGACGGAGCCATCGACGACCCGGAAATTAATAAAAAATACCTGCGGAAAGCCGAAAAAAGTATCAACCGGATGATTTCCATCGTTGAAGACCTTGAGTCAATAACCAAGCTGGAAACCGGTGAGTTGAAGCTAAATTATGAGGTTTTTGATATTGTTGATTTATTCAGAGAAGTTATAGATTCACAGGAATTAAGAGCTAAAGAAAAAGGAACTACCCTGACGATAAATCCAAAACACGACAAACGTATTAAAGTATTTGCAGACAAGGAACACATTTATCAGGTGGCCTCCAATTTAATTATTAATTCAATCAATTACGGGCGGGAAAACGGAAGAACTGAAGTTTCTTTCATTCCTATGGGAGAAAATATTCTTGTTGAAGTGACAGATGACGGAATTGGCATTGCAAAGAAAGATATTCCAAGAATTTTTGAACGGTTCTATCGCGTAGACAAGAGCAGATCACGAAAAGAAGGCGGCACTGGTCTTGGTCTTGCCATTGTAAAACACATTATCGAAGCACATGGACAGACGATTAATGTTCGAAGTACAAAAGGAGAGGGGACTTCCTTTGCTTTTACCCTGAAAGAGGCTGAAAAAGCTAAATAACCAGATTTAAAACTTCGAAGCAGATGCAAATACTCATTGCTACAGATTCCTTTAAAGATAGTTTAAGCGCTGCTGAAGCAGGGAAAGAACTGGCAAGTGGTTTGGCTGATGTGCTAAACAAGGTGTCGGTCAAAATTCTGCCCATGGCCGACGGTGGCGAAGGAACACTTAATGCACTAATTGACGCTACCAATGGATACAAGAAACTGACTGAAGTACACGATCCGCTGATGAGAAAAATTGAAGCCCCTATTGGCATTTTGGGGAATAGAAAAACAGCGGTGATTGAAATGGCATCTGCTTCAGGTATAGAGCTATTGACTAATGAAGAAAAAAATCCGCATCATACATCTTCCTATGGAACTGGCGAATTAATAAAAGCAGCACTGAATGAAAACTGCGATGAAATTATTCTGGGAATAGGCGGTAGTGCAACAATTGACGGGGGAACCGGCCTGATGAGTGCATTGGGTATAGTATTCACCGATAACATGAACAGAAAAATTTCACCTGTCGGTGGCAATTTGAATGAAATCAAACATATAAGCACTGAAAACTTAGATAAAAGACTAAAAAACACGAGAATTCGTATAGCCTGTGATGTTAACAATCCATTGACGGGGGAGAACGGAGCCGCTTATGTTTTTGGTCCGCAGAAGGGAGCAAAAAAGGAAAAGATATCCTTTTTTGATGACAATCTCAAACATCTTTCTCAATTATTAACAAATATTACGGGTTTAGCAGATGAATATACGCCCGGTACTGGTGCTGCCGGTGGCTTGCCTGCATGTATTAAAGCATTTACTGAAGCTTCCCTGGAAAACGGTTTTAATTTGATATCGGAGCTTGTAGACCTTGAACCTCAAATTAAGCAAAGTGAACTGGTTATAACAGGAGAAGGAAAACTTGATTTCCAGACCCAATATGGAAAAACGCCATGGGGTGTAGCCCAGTTGGCCTCCAAACATAACAAAACGTTAATTGCTGTCGGGGGAACGATTACTGAAGATAGCAACATTCTCTACAATCAGGGCTTCGATTTGATACTTCCTGTTCTGAACCGTCCAATGAGTTTAAAAGAAGCATTAAATGAAGCTCCTGAATTATTGAGGCAAACAGGGAAAAGAATAGGAAGGATATTACTCTTGAACCTTTAAACCCGAAACGATTTATCCTGCCACTGTCGCTTGCTTTTGGCTTTTTGCCTTTAGCCTTTGGCGGAGAATT
>CAYFRV010000183.1:0-6055 GCA_964345495.1 uncultured Bacteroidales bacterium
AGAACTGCTGAAGTTTTCTTTGTATTCTTCAAATGATTGATTTTTATAGGCATCTTCTTTAAAAAAATATAAAATGGGTTCCATGTCTTTTGGACTGTAATAGCCTGGTACTGCTGTTATTAGCTGATTGTTCTCATTCAGATAAGCTACGGAAGGATAAGACATCTTACCTTGGAGTAAAGCTATGGCTAGCTGATGTGGCCTTTTTGATTTATTTTTATCTTTACTAAATGTTCTGCCTTTAAATTCCACCTTTTTGTTTGATTCAGCATCAAATCTTACAGGATAGAAATGTTCATTGATGTATTTGGCAATTTCAGGATGGTTAAATGTGTTCTTTTTCATTTTTTTGCACCATCCACACCAATCTGTATAAACATCAACCAGTATTTTTTTTGGTTCTTTTTTATTTAGCTCCACAGCTTTTTCAAAGCTATACCATTGAACCTTATCTTTTTGTGAAAAAGCAGGCAGTGTAATAGCCATTATGAGTATAGTTAAAAATGTTTGTTTCATGATTTTATTTTTGAATATGCAAATATACAAATAGATTTATGTTTAGAAATACGTATCAAAATTAAATATGTTTAATAAAACAGAAAAAAATTGATTCCTCAAAGTTCAGGAGTATTAAGCATTTTTTATATACTTGTTAATATCTTATTTTTAATCAAACTATTGCTAATGACAAAAATTTCTTAGTTTTATGACTCTATTAAGGAAATAAATGTTTAATTTTTAACAAAAACCTTATTTATGGCAGAACAGAGAAAACACGTGCCCTTTGTTTCTTCGGAAACAAGGATGGCAGAATTCACCCTTAGAGGATTAATTATAGGTCTTATTCTGGCCGTAGTATTAGGCTCTGCAAACGCATATCTTGGCTTGAAAGCCGGTATGACGATTGCAGCTACCTATCCCGCTGCAGTTATAGGGATGGCAATATTGCGGATATTTAAAGGTACAATTCTTGAAGAGAATTTTACCAGGACCGTAGGCTCCATAGGAGAGTCAGTAGCTGCTGGTGCGATATTTACGCTTCCGGCATTCTTTATTAGTGGAATATGGGAAGAATTTTACACTCCCGGCCACTATCTGATTTCATCTTTGATAATGCTTACCGGTGGTGTGCTGGGTATTATGTTTGTAGCCCTTCTTCGCCGCGTAATGGCTAACGATGCAACTTTACCTTTCCCTGAATCTGTTGCTGCAGCAGAGATTCATAAAACCGGGCAGACAGGTTCGGGTTCAAAATACCTGTTCTGGGCAATGGGTATAGGCGCCCTTATAAAGTCCATGGGCGAATTTAGACTCTTTATGCCTGTTTACGAAAAATTTATACAGTTTAAAACGCAATTTATTACCGGTGCAGGTGAGGCCATTAAGGCTAAGGGTGGAATCCTTTTAGGAAGTCCCGGATTGAAGCCTGCATATATTGGTGTGGGTTATATTATTGGCCCCAAATTAGCCTCCTTAACATTTAGCGGAGGTGTTATTGCCTGGGGTCTGTTAACTCCACTTGCTTTCTATTTTGTTGCACCTTTTATAGACCTTCAGGCATGGGGTGAGTACCTTGTTCAGCAAGATTTGGCTGTGAATATGAAGGACGCAATGGCAACAGTGGAAAGTCCATTGTTCCAGATAACAGAAATATGGAAGACCATTGTCCGGCCTATTGCTATTGGAGGTATGTTAGTTGGTACTTTCTGGACACTCTGGGGAATGCGCAAAAGCTTAACCCAGGGCATCTCCCGTTCCGTACAGGACCTTAAAAAGGCAGCTGCAGGCGATGATGCTACAGAGAGAATTGAGAAAGATATAAGCTTTGTATGGATTATGATAGGAATTATATTGGCAGGTATTGCTACATTCCTGATTGCTACATTTATATTTGAAGCCTCATTCATGACCGCCCTGATTGCCACTTTAGTTATGATCATATTCGGATTTTTCTTTGCTGCCGTTTCAGGCTACCTGGTTGGAATTATTGGTTCCAGTAATAATCCAATTAGCGGTCTGACTATATCAACCGTTGTTGTTACTGCATTGTTAATGCTAATTCTTGGGGCAAAAGGTGAAGAAGGTGTAGGTTCTACTTTGGCAGTTGCTGCCATTGTTTGTGTTTCTGCAGCCGTTGCCGGTGAAATGTTGCAAGACTTAAAAGCCGGACACATACTTGGCGGTACGCCCTGGAAAATGCAGATAGGCGATATTGTTGGTGTTATTGCTTCTGCAGCAGTACTCTTTATTCCTTTGTTTATCCTTCATGAGGGAGATATTGAAGTTGGTAAACAACTGGGCTACGAAGGTGGTTTTGGAAGTAAAGAACTTCCGGCACCACAGGCAAGCCTTATGGCAATACTTTCCAATGGAATTATAGGTGGTGCTATGTCATGGCCGCTTATTATTGTTGGTATGCTTATGGGTGTAGGCTTTATTCTTATGCAGGTAAAGAGCCCGATGCTTGTGTCAATTGGTATGTACCTGCCTCTGCAGACTACCTTTGCAATTTTTATTGGTGGTATCATTAAAGGTATCTTACAGCTCTATCAGAAGAAACGAAAACATACTGAAAAGCAAATTGCAAAAGCCGATAATATTGGAATACTCCTCGCTTCAGGGTTGATTGCCGGTGAAGCGTTGATCGGATTGTTATTTGCCGGTCTTGCCTTTGGTAAGGTTGAAATATGGCGAATGGCTAACCCATCCTTTATCACAAGTATTGCAGTTTTTGTTATAATTGGAATTATTCTTGTTAGAATACCACTGCTGAAATCAAAATCTGCTGATGTACCTGACCAGCCTCAGGAATAATCAGTGATGCATGATATAAGTAAATTGGGATATTGAAGATTCAATATCCCAATTTTTTTCATAAATTTGAACTTCAAAGAGAATTAATAGTATGGGATTAAATTTTTTTCAGCGTAAAAAAATACTTAAAAATGCCAATTTTTTGGACCTGGTACCTGTCCGGGTGCAAGAACATGAAATAATGGAAGATGGAAAAGTATGTCTGAAAGTCCCTAAATTCAATAAAAAATGGAAGAGGGACTTTCTTATTGCCGGGACCAAACAGAAACATTACGACATTTATTTGGATGAGCTTGGTACAGCAACGTGGTTGGAAATTGATGGCGAAAAGAATGTAGATCAAATATGCAATGCATTAATATCAAAAGAAGGAAATAGGGTACAGCCTTTTGAAGAGGTTGAAGACAGAGTTACTAAATTTCTTTCCCAATTATATGAACAGCGATACATTACTTTCACCATATTACAAACAGATAATTAACTTTTTATTAATATTGATCAAACAAAAAATACGGAGGACACAATAATGAGCGAAGAAATTAAAAAGCTTGAACCAAAACAATTGTGGGAAAATTTTTACCAATTGACACAAATCCCGCGACCTTCAGGTACGCAGGATAAAGTGGTTGAATTTGTTGAAAAATTTGGCAAAGACCTTGGTTTAGAAACCATTAAGGATAAGGCAGGAAATGTAATTATTAAAAAGCCTGCTACTAAAGGTTATGAAAATAAGAAAACTGTTGTTCTACAGGGACATTTGGATATGGTTCCTCAGAAAAACAGCGGTACGGATTTCGACTTTGAAAAAGATCCTATTGAAGCTTATGTTGAAGGCGAATGGGTTACTGCCAACGGAACTACCCTTGGTGCAGATAACGGAATGGGTGTAGCTGCTGCTATGTGCGTGCTACAGTCCAATGAAATGGAGCATGGCCCAATTGAAGCACTGTTTACAACTGATGAGGAAACCGGAATGGTAGGAGCAAATGCTTTAGAACCCGGATTGCTTGACGGTGAAATTCTTCTGAATATGGACTCGGAAGATGAAGGCGAATTGTACATTGGCTGTGCAGGCGGATTGGAAACTAATCCGGTATTTCATTACAAAGAAGAACCTGCTCCTTCCAACTCTAAGGCTTATATTCTTGAAATTGGAGGTTTAAAAGGAGGACATTCCGGCCTTGATATTCCTTTACAAAGAGGTAATGCGAATAAAGTGCTGAACCGAATGCTTTGGAAAGCATCAAAAACACTGGATATCAGAATTACTGATATTGTAGGAGGAAGTCTTAGAAACGCCATTCCACGTGAAGCAAAAGCAACAGTTGTTGTACCTGATACACAATACGGAGAATTTAAAACGATTGTTGACGATATCACCGAGGCAGTTAAAGGCGAACTTTCTATGGTGGAAGATAGTATTAAGGTAGAACTTAAGGAAACGGATATGCCAGATACCGTTATCGATAAGAAAACTATGGATAATCTGGTACGCGCACTGTATGGATGTCCGCACGGTGTTATGCGTATGAGTGATGCCATGGAAGGTCTGGTAGAAACTTCCACTAACTTAGCCGTTGTTAATTCCGAAAATGGAAAGATAAATATTCAATCTCTTCAGAGAAGTTCTGTTGATTCTGCAAAAGAAGATCTTGGAAATATGATCGGAAGTATATTTGAACTGGCTGGTGCAGAGGTTATTCATGAAGGCGCTTATCCAGGATGGAAACCAAATCCGGATTCTCCAATTCTTCAAACAATGAAAGAAGTGTATAATAAGAAATTTGGTAAAACCCCTGAAATAAAAGCAATCCACGCTGGGTTGGAAACAGGAATCATTAGTCAGAATTATCCTGATTTGGATATGATCTCATTTGGCCCAACAATCAGTTTCCCACACTCACCGGATGAAAAAGTACATATAGGTACTGTTCAGAAGTTCTGGGATTTGTTAGTTGAAACGTTAAAAGCAATTCCGGAAAAATAATAAGATCTGGTTTATAGATATTTTAAGGCTGTTTCTTAAAGAGAGACAGCCTTTTTTAATTGCTTTTTATGAGGAAATGGAGTTTTTGGGTAAAATGACATAAAAACATGAACCTTTATTAATAGTTGATTCGAACTGGATTTTCCCCCCAAGCAATTCTGTAATATTTTTACTTAAATTTAATCCAAGCCCTGCCCCGCGGTATAATTTTTCTTTGTTGTTCTCTATTTTGGTAAATCGTTGAAATATATTCTCTTGTTTGTTTTCCGGAATTCCAATACCGGTATCTTTAACATATATCTCAATGACCTCTTCTTTATTTATGTAACCCAATTCTACATAACCTTCATTTGTGAATTTCAGGCTATTGTCAAGTAAGTTTTTAAGCACTTGTTTGAGTCTGTAGTCATCTGTTTTTATAAATAAATTTTCCCTGTTATCATTTGTCTTATTGTTGATTATAAATTTTATTCCATTTAAAGAAAAACTCTCGTGAAATGATTCATGCAATTCCCGGATTATGTCATAAATATTTATTGTTTTGTACTCGATATTTAGCTGGTTGGAGTCTACTTTTGCAAGATCAATTATGTTGTCAATAAGATTGAGTAAAGAGTAGCTGCTTTGGTTGATGTGGTTTATCATTGCCTGCTTTTCTTTATTGTCAATTTCTTCCTGATCTAACATATTGGTAAAACCAATAATGGCATTCATGGGAGTGCGGATTTCATGAGACATATTGGCAAGGAAGGCACTTTTTAACCGGTTTGATTCCTCGGCTTTTTCTTTTGCTGTTTTTAATTCTTTGGTTCTTTGGTTGACTAATTGTTCAAGTTTATTCCGATGTTTTTCAAGTTCATCTTTTTGGGTTTGGATTTTTATATTTTGATCTTGTATCTCTTTGTATTGTGCGGATATAGTCTTATTTTGCTCATTGATGGTCCGGTTTTTTTTCTTCAGTTTTTTCCTGATTATTAACAAAAATATTGAAAAAGCTGCCAGTATCAGAATTATTGAATACGACAATATTTGACGCATTCTCATCTTTTCGAGTTTTACTGTTTTTAATTTGTTTTCTTTTTCCAGGTTTGTGATTTCGAGCTGTTTTTTTTCATTTTGGTACCTTGCTTCCAGGCTTTCGATTTCCTTCATTTTTTGGGTATTGAAAAGGCTGTCTTCTGTTTCTTTAAAAAGTGTGTGGTATTTGTAGGCAAGCTGGTAATTTTTTAACCCTGCGTATGCTTTTGATAAGAA
>CAYFRV010000184.1:0-6025 GCA_964345495.1 uncultured Bacteroidales bacterium
CCTAAATAAAACGGCTGATTTTTTCAAACAGGGCTTCTGCCTCTATTGGTTTTGTTAGATAATCATCGCAACCGGCCTCAAGGCATTTATTTCTGTCATCCGATAATGCATAAGCTGTTTGAGCAATTATGGGAATGGATTTGTTTATTTCACGGATTCTCTGAGTTAAGTCCAGTCCATTTTCTCCTTCAAGCCTGATATCCATAAGTATCAGGTTGATTTCTTCATTATAGAATAGTTCCCATGCCTGGTTTGCACTTGCGGCATGGAGTATATTTATTGATGTAGGTTCCAGCAGATTCTTGAAATATAAAAAACTTGTATGATCGTCTTCAACAATCAATAACGTTTTGTTTTTCCAGTTTAATTGCTTCTTCGATGCGTTGGCTTTTCTTTCTGTATCCATTTCTTTTTCAACAAAAGGAATTTTAAAATAGAATGTGCTTCCTTTGTTTTCTTCAGAATCTAACTTAATATCGCCATCCATAAGTTCCACAAGCGTTTTACAGATGGTTAGCCCTAAACCGGTTCCACCAAAATTTCTTGATGCAGAAGAGTCAACTTGCCTGAATCTTTCAAAAATTATTGATTGATCTTCTTTTGCTATGCCGATACCTGTATCGCTGACAAAAAAGTTAACATAGTTGTTTTCAATAAAAAAGCCAATTTCGATTTTACCTTTAAGGGTGAATTTTAAGGCATTAATGATTAGATTAGAAAAAATCTGTTTTATTTTACCATAATCGGCAATGATAACTTTGTCTTTTTGTATTTCCGGAAAAGAAAGAATTATATCGATTTTTTCTTTATTCATTGTTTTCTTTTCCTCATCAAACAATTCTTTTGTTTCTTCCATCAGGGCATTCAGGTGGATTGTATTTTGTTCTATCTCGTACTGGCCGGCCTGAATTTTTGAGAAATCAACAATATCATTGATTACTCTTAACAGTTGATTTGAGCTTTGGTAAATAATGTCAATATAATGTTCCCAGGCGTCGTCACCAGGGCCTTCTTGCTTTAATAATCTTGAAAATCCCATGATACCATTCATTGGGGTTCTGATTTCATGGGACATGTTGGCGAGGAATTCGGATTTCAGCCTGTCGCTTTCCTCTGCCTTTTCTTTGGCCTTTTTGAGTTCTTCCTCTTTTTGTTTTATTTGACGAATATCAGTGAATGTTACAATTGACCCGTCAAATTTTTGATTTTTTTCTATGGTGCTTGGAGTAAGATAAACGGGAATAGATTCTCCTGATTTACTTTTTATTTTGGTTTCAATTGATTTTGTTTCTTTAGTTTTCTTATTTTGTATTTTTTCAAGGATTCCGGGTTCAGCTTCATCACTTATCAGGTCGCTCCAGTGCATATTAAGAAGCTCCTCATTTTTATAGCCGGTTAATTCCAGTAATGCAGGATTTGAAAAAACAATATTTCCATCTTTATCCTCTACAAGCAGACCTTTGCTCATGGAGTTGATAACTAGCTCATTGAATTCTTTCAGGTACTTAATTCTTTCTTCAGCCTTTTTCTGTTGGGTGAAGTCTTCTATTATAGCAAGAAAATTTGTAATGTGGCCGGAGTCATCCTTGATTGGTGAAATCCTTGTTTTTTCCCAAAAGTACGTTCCATTCTTTTTTTTATTATGAATGATACTTTTCCATTCCTTTCCGGCCTTTAATGTTTCCCATAACTCTTCTTCAGCGTTTTCTTGCGAGAGGGATGCTTTAATAAACTCTGCTTTTACACCTTTAACCTCATCTTTTGAATAACCTGTAATTTGTTCAAACCCCGGATTTACATATTCAATATTCCCATCGGCATCGGTGATTATTATTGCGGAAGGACTTTGTTCTATACCTGCTGATAGCTTTTGTATCTCTTTTTCTGCTGCTTTTGCTTTATCTTGTTCATTTTTTAATTTGAGAGCATTATTTAAAGCTGGCCCCAATCGTACAAGCCGTTCTTTCAAAACATAATCCCACGCGCCTGATTTAATTGTGTCTACTGCGGTTTCCTCGTCAAGCGTTCCGGTAACAACGATAAAAGGAATATCCGGTATTTTTTCTTTAGTAATTTCAAGGGCGGTAAGTGCATCAAATTGAGGAAGGCTGTAGTCGGACAGAATAATATCCAATTCGTTTTCTTCAACTGTTTTTATAAAATCCGGCTTATTATCTACTAAAAATAAGCGGTTTATTTTAATATTGTTTCTTTTAAGTTCAGCCTTAATTAGTTCTGCATCTGAGGGATTATCTTCGAGGATGAGTATGTTTAAATATTGCTTCATTTGGATATTTTTTTAAATATTTGAACCATATATGGTAAGTTCAAGTTGGTTTTTATCATAATATTGCTCTATTGTTCCATTGCTGTTAAATTTTTTTAAGAGCATTCTATTCCTATTTTCTGCAATTTGCGGATGAGGGTTTTATATGATTATTAGTTAGTTTATTTGTCTTTCAGAAAAAGCAAAGAGAATAAATTTACTCAAAGTTTTGGTATTTGTCAAATGGGAGATAAGTAAAAGTAAAATGTGGTTCCTTTAGAAACTTCGCTCTCCACCCAAATTTTTCCCCCATGTTTATTTATAATTCTTTGTACCAGACTGAGCCCAATTCCGGAACCCTTATATTCATCTTCTTTATGTAATCTCTGGAATGCTCCGAACACTTTATCCACATATTTCATATCAAACCCTTCACCATTATCTTTGACATAAATTATCGTTTTGTCATCATCCTTTATTTCGCCGATTTCTATTTTGGGATTATCTTGCTTGGCAGAAAATTTTAAGGCGTTAGATATTAGATTGTTAAACACAATTCTCATCATAGAATAATCTGCATATAAATTTGAAACGGGGTTCAAAATAAATTCATGTTTCGTATTGCCTGAGTTTTTGGATTGTTCATTAAAAGCTTCTTTTATTAGCTTTTCCGTATGAATATTTTTAAAGTTCAGCGATTTTCTTCCTAATTTGGAGAAAGCAAGCAAGTCAGTGATAAGCGTATTCATTTTTTGCACATTGCTTTGAATCAGATCCATGTATTTCATTTGCTCCTCATTCAACAGGACTTCGCATTCCTCTTTTAATATTTTTGTAAAACCTGATAATGCCCTTAATGGAGCTTTAAGGTCGTGAGAAACAGAGTAGGAGAAAGATTCAAGTTCTTTGTTTGTTTCTTCAAGCTGCGCTGTTCGTTCTCTGACTGTTTTTTCCAGTTCTTTATTCCAGTTTTTTAATTTTAGTTCTGCTTCTTTTCTTCTGCTAATATCATTGTGAAAACCAACCATTCGTTTGGGGTTGCCTTTTTTATCTCTTTTAACTACTGAGCCCCTGTCAGAAATCCATAGATAGTCGCCGGATTTTGTTTTTAGGCGGTGTTCAGTGAAATATATATTTGTTTTGCCTTCCAGATGAAGGTTCAGTTCGTGCTTTACTTCCGGCCAGTCATCCGGATGAACAAGTTGCTTCCAGGTGTCTACATGGGATTCGATTTCACCCGGGTCATAACCCAGCATGGTAATCCAGTTTTCGTTGAAAAACACTTCACCGGTTTTGGGGTTCCAATCCCATAGTCCGAGCCCAACTCCTTCAATGGCTAGTTTAAGTCGTTCTTCGCTTATACGCAAAGCTTCCTGCGTTGTTATTAAGTTTGTAAGATCCTCAAAAGAAGCCACCCGGTATTCTGTGCCTTTTATTTTGTTTATGGTGATTCGAATAAATTTTAGCTCTCTTTTTTTATTGAGAAATTTGAATTCATACACATTGGGTGGTTTCTCAGAGTTTTGAGTGCGAAGTTCGTGGTATCTCAGCATTTGGGGTAAATCATCCTGATGAATAAAATCAGACCACAGCATTTGCCCTTCTATTTCTTCTCTGCTGTAGCCGCTTAGAATTTCAAATTCTTTATTACACCGGATAATGAGTTTGTTGTCTCCAAAGATGAAAGTTGCTGTCCCTGTAGTTTCAAATAAAATTCGGTACCAGGCTTCATTTTGTTTTAATTTGCGCTCTGCTTTTTTACGTTCTGTGATATTTCTCCCTACCAGCAAGACAGCGTCTGTTTTGTCTTTGTGTTTGATAGGAGATGAGCTAACTTCCAGAGATAATTCCTGCCCTTTTGCATTTATGATCGTACTTTCATACAAAAAGGTTGAGCTATCTCCGTGCTTTCTTCTTTCTTTTCTGTAATTCGTTTCCTCTTTAGTTTCCGGGGAAGAAGCCATAAACTCATTCACATGCTTACCCTTAATCTCTTCCGGTTTTAATCCGAGATATTCAGCCCCGGCGTTATTCATGTACTGTATGTATCCGTTGATATCATGAATGCAAATAATATCTCTTGCCGTTTCCGCAAGCACGCGATAATTTTCTTCGCTCTCGCGGAGTGCTTCATTGGCTTCTTTGGTTTCAGTGATATCCATTATGAAACCTTCAAGGTACATGTGGCCTTCACTATTTTTCTCTACAAACTGTCCCCTTTCCCACATCCAGCGTTCTTTATTTTTTGCGGTAATGAGCCTGTATTCGATTTCAAAAGGTTTTTGTTGTTTAATGGCCTCCTGAACGCTCTCCCATACGTAATTTCTATCTTCTTTGTGAATTAGACCAGCGTAAGATAGTTTGTTATTATCTATTAAATCCTCGTGGTTGTATCCGGTTAAACGTTCACATCCTTTGCTTAAGAAAACCATTTGCCAGTCTTTTGTGTTTTTACACCGGTAAACCATTCCCGGAAGATTGGCGATTAACGTTTCGAGCATTCTTCTGTTCTCTTTTTCTGCCAGCTCAACTTTTTTTTGTTTTGTAATATCAAGTACCTGTCCAATAAAATAGGAGGGGTGTCCTTCGGAGTTTCTTATAAGATTAGCATCTACCAAAGCATAGACAATGGAATCGTTTTTATGTATAAATTTTTTTTCCATCTGAAACGATTCTATCTCACCCGCCGCCAATTGTTTTTGTCTCTGTTTGTTTTCCTCAAATGATTCAGGGTGTGTAAATTCCCATAGCTTGTGACCTTTGAGTTCATTTGGTTGATATCCTAATAAATCACAGTACCCCGAATTCACATCCAGAATAGTGAAATCAAGTCCTACTATTGCAACCCCAACGGTAGTGCTGTTAAATAATTTAGCGAACCGGTTTTCGCTTTCATTTAGTGTTTTTTCTGTTTCTACCTGTTTTGTAATATCTATACCTATTCCTCCGAGGAGCGTAGGGGTGTTTTTTCGTTTTATGGGAAATTTATAACTTTTGAAATGTCGGTTTTTTCCGTTTTTATCAACTAATGTTTCAAAGAATTCGGTTCCTTTTCCCTTTAATACTTCACGGTCATTTTGATCTAATTTTTTTGCCGTTTTCGGATTAAAAATTTCCTGGTTGGTTTTATGTAGCCATTTATCTCCATTAAGTTCATTGCTAAGGTATTTGTTCACATAAATAGTTCGTAACTTATCGTCTTTTATAAATATTGCATTGGGCATTTGATTCATGAAGGCTGTAAACAGTTTATTATTTCCTCTAAGGCATTCACCTGTATTTTTGTAGTTGCAAAGATTAATTATGATTTCGACTCCCTGAATTTTGTTGTGTAAATCTTCAATCACCGGCTTTACTTTGACATTAGCTGAAATATAGTTTCCATTATGGATTTGCAGATTCATGACCTTCTCTGTTTCCTCTGTTTTTTCAGCGGTTGCTGCATCAGGTAAGCATTGAATCAGTTCCTTCGGGAAGATCGCCGAAACCGGTTGATCTACGATTTGTTCTTTATTGTACCCAAATAGTTTTTCTGCTCCAGCGTTGCAATCGATAATTCTTGAATTTGCACCTTTGGCATTTAAGAGAAAGAAACTAAATTCTTCAGTATTATGCATGAGTGTATTGTGCACGCTATTGGCATAAGCTAATTGATTTTCCAGTTGGTTTATACGTTCCCGGAGCTGCTGAAATGTTGGTTCTGAAGTCATAATAAAAAATTTGTGAGAGGGATATAATAGTTAAAGTTAATATTTATAA
>CAYFRV010000185.1:0-5990 GCA_964345495.1 uncultured Bacteroidales bacterium
TTTTCAACCGATTGTATTTTCCCCTCTAAACGGTTGGAAGTATTCTTCCGGATATCCATCTTTAAGGAAGAATAAATTCTTTCAGAATTCTCGGAAAGGATATCGTGTGCCTTTTGAATCACAGATAAGGCTTCCTCCATAGTATCTGTTTCAACGATGGTTCCCATAGCGGTTAATTTATAAGAAAAACCGGTTTCACTGATCATTTTAATCACCTGTGAAACATCTTTGCTAACACTCGTGCCTTTGTCGGTTGGAAACATTGAAAATTCAAGTAGTACTGACATCATTCTTCTTTTTTGGGTTTGACAATCGAATTAAAATTAACGTCCCATTTTAACTCCAGCTCCCAATTGGAACGTATTTCAATTATTTCAGGATAGAAAGTAACTTTTTCCGGCTGAATATGATTTAAATAATCCCCGGTATCCCATTCTTTATTTCCGTTTTCATCCAAAATTATACGAATTGAATATTCTCCGGGTTCTAGATAATTCCACTTTACTTTTTTATTAAATGTTGCCGGGTACCATTCTTCCCGATAGATCTTTTCTTCTGATTTTAAAAGTTGAAATATAAACGGTTTATCAATAGTATCCAAATCCATGGTTAACTGGCCATAATGGTCTTTCTCCTGTGTTTGAAATTCTACCTGTAAGGTGTCATGATAAAACTCATATATAGAATTAACGGTGTTCGGTATAACCTGCAGCTTATAATTTGAGTTCTGCTTCAAATCATTTAGTAGTCGGAAACCGTAAAGATTACCGGTATCTTTTTCTAATTTCACTTCTTTATCAATCAAAACGGTGTCCTGAACTTCCCATAAGCAAATGCCATTTGTATCAATAGATTTCAAAGGAAAAGGATGCGAAATATGAATTTTCTTGTTTAAATCAAAGGGACCCGACTTTAATGCATTTGTTGCTAATTCAATTGTGTCGTTTTGTTCCTGGGCAAAAGAGTACCCGAGCTCCATAGTATCCAGCCTCCAATATTTTTCACCTGCAGAATCCAATGCAGGGTAAGAAATTTCAAAATTCAGGTATTCCTGGTTATAAATTGTCGAATCCAGAATCCAATAAGTAAGTGTGTCTTCCATATTTTTTCCCGGCAGAAGAATTTCATCGGTTTCAATACTGTCAACATCTAAACTATCAATATATTTCAGCGAAATACTATCTTTCACCGGACGGTTAAAAACAAAAGCTATTTTCTGTGGTTCTTTTCTATTAGACGTTTTAAGATATTGCTGACTCTTATCCTCGTTAAATAACTTCAGCCTGAAATTTTTTGCCATCCATTCTTTATGTTTTTCAGTTTTCACAGTATCAACAACCAAGCTATCCGTATTGTTTTCTCTTTTAATTGTATCCTTATAAATGGTATCTCTTTCTATTAATTCTTCTTTTGTAAATTTAACCGTTGAATCACTAAAACCAATATTTTCATCAGGGCTATCATATAAATAGTTACTGTTTATATCTTCCAGTGCAAAAATTTTAAACTGAGTTTTTCGCAAATTTGGTATATAAAACATCCCTTCTTCGTCAGTACGGGCAACAAAATCAGGAACTTTTTCATAAGGAAGAGAATCCCTGAAGCTTTCATAAAGCATTACAGCAACATTTTCCTTAGGTTTAAGCGTGTAGGCATCCAGAACCTGCCCTTCAACAAATAAAGAATCAATTATAGAGCCAGTAGAAAAAACATACCTGAAATTTCTTAATACATTGCCTTCTCTAAAATCTGCAATAGCATTCCCAAAATTTAAAGTGTAGGTTGTAGAATCTTTAAGTGTATCATTTAGAACGACACTTACTTTTTTACCCTTTTCTGAAATATCCGGATCTTCTTCAAAAGGAGGTGAACTGATGAATTGTTTATTCATCTCCTTAAAAGTAATGAATTCATTAAATTCGATTTCTATCTCATCAGTTGAAAAACCTGTAGAATAATTTGGGGGTTCTGCTTTTATTGGCCGTGGAGGAATTGAATCTTTAGGGCCACCGGTGGGTGAAACAACTTTAGCACATCGTGAAAAACTCAAAATTCCAAGCAGAAGAACGATTGCAAAAATGATAATATGATTAAAGGTCCCTTTCATAATTTCCTAATTGAATTGACAAACATAATAATATTGTGGCATAAATAAGGCTTTAATTTTACATTTTTTTAATTACTTAAAATTAAGGTACAAAATTATTTTCTACATTTGTCAGTTGTAACATTTAAATTTAAAAATATGCATTTATTAGCAATTCCATGGAACGTTGATCCGGAAATCGTGAGTATTGGTAAATTATCCATACGTTATTACGGACTGTTTTTTGCCCTTGCTTTCGTGCTGGGATATTACATTTTCACCCGAATATTCAAAAATGAAGGAATTTCCATAGAAACGCTGGACAGACTTACAATCTATATGGTTGTGGGAACTGTGATAGGAGCCAGATTGGGACATGTTTTCTTCTATCAGCCCGATTATTACCTTCAACACCCTTTTGAAATTTTAGCTATCTGGCATGGAGGGCTAGCAAGCCATGGTGCTGCTATTGGGATTATTGTTACTCTTTACTTGTTTTCAAGGAAAGAAAAAAAACCTTTCATCTGGATATTAGACAGAATTGTTATTGCCGTTGCCCTGGCAGGCTTTTTTATCCGAATGGGCAATTTGATGAATTCTGAAATTTACGGTACCGCTACCGATCTTCCATGGGGTTTTGTTTTCCTAAGAAGGGGCGAAACAATTGCAAAACACCCTACACAAATATATGAAGCATTGGCTTACCTTGCAATCTTTATCTTTCTGTTTGCTCACTATTTTAGAAACAAAGGAAAAATCAGGCCCGGATTTCTTTTCAGCATGTTCCTGATACTAGTATTTACGGCTCGTTTCTTCATTGAATTTATTAAAGAAGTACAAGTGGGATGGGAAAAAGGAATGGCTCTAAACATGGGCCAAATTTTAAGTATCCCTTTTATTATGCTTGGTTTGTATATTCTCTTCAGAAGTATGAAGCAAAAGCCGCAAAAACTTACCCGGTAAATTGGTGTGCTATATTTAGGCAAATTCAGAAGTAGAGGTAAATTTTAAAATTAACATCAATTTTCTAATAAGTAAGCTGTTGGGTGTTTGCTGTTGGCTATTGGCGCAAAGAATTTAGTTGCAGTAGCAGATTGCAGGCGGCGAAAGACAAGTTTCGTTTTTAGCAGGCAGAATACATCAACCGTACGACAGTTTGCAAAGTTTGCCATATAATGTCTTTGAATCCAACCCGAAACGCGAAACCCGAAACGCGAAACAACAGAATGACAATCAAATGACTACAGTATAAAAATTGAATGACAACTGATTTTTTGTTCTTAATTCTATATATTTCTTAAATTTAAACGAAATAAGAAAATTCGTTTTTATCATGATCCGGGAGAAGCTAAAATCTGATATTCGTAGTTATTTTATTTTAGCTCTTTTAATGGGCTTCATATCCATTGGCACACAGATTATTCTGCTACGTGAATTACTCTCCATATATTACGGCAATGAGCTGGTCATAGGTATCATACTGACAAACTGGATGTTGCTCACGGGACTAGGCGCTTTTGCAGGAAAATTATCGGGAAAAATTCATGCGTCAAATACAGTCCTGCTTATTATGTTTATTATTCTGGCATTATTACCTTTTATCCTGACTTTTCTTGCCTATTACCTTCGAAACATTTTGTTCGTTTATGGTACAATGATCAATCTTTTCCAGGTTTTCTACTCTTCTCTTCTTTTGCTTCTCCCCTTTTGTTTAGTTTCAGGTTTTTTGTTCACATTCATAAGCCATACATTAGCAAAAGCAACAAATGAAAACCTGATAAGTAAAATTTACGGATGGGAATCTTTGGGAAGTGTAATTGGCGGTATACTCTTCAATATTGTTTTGGTTTGGTTTTTAAACACTTTTGAATCCTTAATGATTTTGGCCGTTACCATGCTAATTCTCATTGGCATCCTTGCATTTCGGTTAAGGCAGAGGTGGATCGCAATTCCGGTTTCATTATTCCTGGTAGCTTTTCTATCAGTTCATTTTATGTTTAATGTAGATAAAAAAGCACATGAATTTCTATATAAAAACCAGGATATTCAGTATTTCAGATCTACACCATACGGAAACATTACAGTAACCCAAACCGAAGAACAAATTAATTTCTATGAAAATAACATTCTGTTGTTTTCGTCTCAGCAACCTATTCAAACAGAAGAAGCCGTTCATTTTCCTTTTTCTCAAGCCACTAAGCCAAAAAACATACTTATACTCTCGGGAAGCATGTCGGGCATTATAGAAGAAATAAATAAATACCCGGTCAGTGAGATCGATTATGTAGAGATAAACCCATGGCTTATTAAAGCTGAAAAAGAGATTATCAATCCGAAACTCCCGGATAATCTTAATATTATCAATAAAGACGCCCGCTACTTCATAGAAAATAGTAAAAAACAATATGACATAGTCATCATAAATCTTCCTGAGCCAAGTACAGCGCAAGTAAACCGTTTTTACACCCATGAATTTTATAAGGCGTTGAAACAAAACCTATCAGAAGATGCAGTCATCAGTTTCGGCCTGTCTGGTTCATCTAACTACCTGAGTGAGGAAACTAAATCGCTCTACTCTTCTGTATATAACACGTTAAAACAGACATTTAACCATGTCAGAATAATTCCGGGAAACAGCAACTACTTTTTGGCATCCGACAAAGAATTATCTTATGATGTAACTCATCTCATTCATGAAAAAGAAATTCAGACCGAGTTCGTAAATAAATTCTATATAGACAAAGAGCTGGTTAAAAGACGAGGCGAAAAAATAACCAGCCTGCTTGATGATGAAGTACAAATAAACCGGGATTTCAGGCCGATAACCTATTTTCAAAAACTAAACCAGTGGACAAGTTATTTTCACTTTAACTTCTGGATACCCCTTTACATTATTGTATTACTGACAGTTTTCCTTTTCATCCGGGTACATCCGGTGAATTTTGTAATGTTTGCAGGTGGATATGCAGGCGCTTCAATTGAAATCATCCTCTTGATCGCTTTCCAGGTATTGTACGGATATGTTTATAATATCGTGGGGATTATTGTAACGGTTTTTATGGCAGGGTTAGCGACAGGAACTTATTACCGTTCTCTGATCTTTAAGCAGGTATCTGTTAGAAACTTTCATCGTCTTCAAATCGTGATGATCGTATTTAGCCTAATTGTTCCCCTTTTATTAATCATCTTCCGGGAAACAGAAATCAACGGTACATTAATGCAGATTTTGTTTATGATATTAATGTTTATTACATCATTGATGGTAGGAATGCTATTCTCCCTTGCCTCAAGTCTGAAAATTGATAAAATTGTGAACATTGCTTCCGGTGTTTACAGCATTGACCTGATTGGAGCAGCCATCGGAAGTTTTGTAACCACTGCATACTTAATTCCCAAGCTGGGGCTAATCAATGTGTGCTTTGTAACGAGTGCTGTAATCTTTGCAGGCGCTCTTTCATATCGGCTGAGATGCGGCTAATAAAAACCTCATCTACAGCAAAAAGAAATTAGACTGAATATAAATTATAATATTCTGCATAACAGCTAATTATAAACCTGTTCTTTTTATAAATTTGTAATAAAAACATAATGGATCATTTTTAAACACGTTTTTTATCAAAAAGGCTACAACTATGGGGTCAAAAAAACTTTCCAAACGAGAATTCATAAAATACGGCATCATGGGAGTCGGTGGTGCTTTCATTGGAATAGGTTCAGGTGCGGTTTTGGCAAACCCGCTAACAAAAAACAACTCCGGATCAACCAAAGGTGAAATATGGAAATGGAGCAGAGAAGCCGAGTATTATGTTCAGACACCCCGCGGGCCAAAATGTCAGCTTTGCCCGAATGAATGCAACGTAAAAGAAGGTGAACCCGGCGACTGCAGAACCAGGGTTGCCGAAAA
>CAYFRV010000186.1:0-5893 GCA_964345495.1 uncultured Bacteroidales bacterium
TGTTCTCCGCTTTTAATTTTTGATAGCTTTGCAGGAGTTTTTTTGCCTGTGTAGTCACCGTCTAAATATATCCGCATTCCCTCTTCAGGCTGATTTGTAACTCTAAGGTTGCCGAAATTTGGTTTCAGGTCAATATTTATTTCCTCCCTGCCATTTTCTGCAGATACATTAAAACTTCCGGCTTTTGTGTGGTATAAATTCTTTTCCAGACGGAATGTATGGTCTCCGCTTTCCAGTTTTCTCCTGAAAGGTGTTTGTCCCTGGTATTGGTCATCAATATAGACATCTGCACTGTCGGGAGTACTTTTGATAATCACATAGGCAGAACGTATTCTTTTCGGTTTAACTACTGTTTCAATTTCAGCCGTTGTCAAAACCATTTCATAAACGGTGGCTTCTTTTATAGCTTCCGGGAAGATATAATCTCTTAAAACTCCGAGTCTGTCGTGTTTTATGGTGATCTTTTTTGTGCCATGAGGTACATACACCCAATATTCTCCTGTTTTCTTCTCGATTTTAGAGATTCCGAGCATACCTCCTTCCCAGACAAACCCTTCCTGGTCAGTAACTACTTTAATAAGTGCGCATTTCTCCCCATTCTGATCTTTAACGGGGTAGTTTACGCGGGCATCCATGTCGTTTGGCAATACTTTAAAAGACTTAACAGAAATATTCTGTGATATGCCAGCTAAAGAATAAGAAACCAAAAACAGGAGTAAAATGCAGAATTTGTAATTATGAATATTTGGAGGTTTCATAGAGTTCATTGTTCGGTAAAGTAACAAAATTACAAAATCTTGTGTTAGAATATGAACAAAACCATAGTTTCTGATATTTTACATTGTACTCATTTTCTGTTTTTATATTCCATTAAAAATTAATAAATTGTCTAGTTAATAACTTATAAAATATTTAGTTATGTCAAAAAATCCTGTAGACAGAAGATTATTTCTGAAGACATCATTGCTCGGTTCTGCCGGGGCAGTATTAGGAGCTCAGGTATTTGCGGGTGCTACACATGCCCGACCCTATCTCCAAAAAGAAAAACCTGCCATTATAACGCGTAGGCTTGGTAACACTGGTATAGAATTGCCAATCGTTAATTTTGGTGTAATGCGCGCTGACAATCCTAACCTGGTAAAAGCTGCTATTGACAAGGGTGTTAAACATTTCGACACAGCCCATGTATATCAAAATGGCAATAATGAAAAAATGCTGGGAGAAGTATTAAAAGAGTATCCACGCGATTCATTCACTATTGCTACTAAAGTGCCGCCGGAAGAAAAAGACAGAGAATCAGGGCACTTTCTCCAAGGTTCCACCAAAGAAGCTTTTCTGAAAAAACTCGATACAAGTCTCCAACGTTTGAAAATGGACTATGTGGACATACTTTACGTTCACAGTGTATCCTCCAGACAGGCAGCATTATTCAAACCAATGCATGAGGCTGTATTAGAAGCCAAAAGGCAGGGCAAAGCTAAACATGTGGGAATTTCCACCCATAAAAGGGAGCCAGAAGTTATTGAAGCAGCCATTGAAAGCGGCGTATATGAAGTCATCTTAACAGCTTATAATTTTCTTCAGGACCATAAGGATAAAATGACTAAACTTATTAAAAAGGCGTCAGAAAAAGGAATTGGCATTGTAGCTATGAAAACAATGGCCGGAGGAAGAATGGATAAGAAAACTGATAAGAAAGTTAACTACAAAGCTGCCCTTAAATGGGCCCTGCAGAATGAACATGTACATACAAGCATTCCGGGCATCATCAACTTTGAACAACTGGAGGAAAATATGTCTGTAATGAGGGACCTTAAACTGACTCCTGAGGAAGAACACTTCCTGTATGCAGCAAGAAAAGAAGAAGGTTTATATTGCAACGGCTGTGAAACATGTGTCAAAACATGCAAAAAGAACATCCCGATTCCGGAAATGATGCGGGCTTACATGTATGCTTATGGCTACAGGGAAATGAAAAAGGCCAAAGATACGCTTCAGGAACACGGGGTGCATGACAATCCTTGTAACGACTGTTTGATATGCACAGCGGATTGTAAAAAGGGTTTTAATATCAGCCAAAAAATTGCTGACATAACAAGACTAAACCAAACGCCAGATGATTTTCTGGTTTAATTAGGATTTGAAAAAAAAAATAAACTATTTTTCATAAAAATTCTAATACAAAAATTTAAACTATGAATAAACGAAATAATTTTCAACGCGGTTTTTTTCTAATTATCCTTTGTACAATCATTCCACTAACCTCAATCACAAAAGAGTCTGCTGCGCTTTTCCCTGAAGTGAAAGGATGGAAAGTGAATGTGAGCGATAAAGTGTACAATCCCGATAATTTATGGGATTTGATTAATGGTGCCGCAGACGCTTATTTAAGTTATGATTTTCAGAAGTTGCATACGGCCGAATATTCAAATGATAAAGGCCAAACAGTAAAGGTTTATGCTTTCAGACACAGCACTCCAAGAAACACTTTCGGAATTTATTCACAGGAGCGAAATCCCGATTATGAGTTTCTTGACATTGGAGCAGAAGGCTTTAAATCACCAGGAGCGCTTTATTTCATTAAAGGCTCTTATTATATTCAGCTCTCAACCAACGACAAACCGTTAAATGATAAACTGGAAGATTTGGCTCGTGAAATAGATAGCGCTATCGAAGAAAAGGCTACACTGCCTGAAACTCTTGAGTTTTTACCTGAAAAAGGAAAAGTTAAATTCTCAGAGAAATACATAGCGAATGATTTTCTGGGGTATAGTTATTTGCATTCCGCATTTATTGCAGACTATAATTTTAATGACAAAGATTTTCAGATTTTTATTATTGCTCCGGAAAATGAAAGCGAAGCCAACGCCATGCTTACTAAATTCCTTGATAAAGAGGAATACCCCGAAGATAAGCGGGAAGGTAACACTTTTAAGGTCGACGCTAAATACCTCGGTTCAATATTGTTTTATCAATCGGGAAAATATTTGTGTGGAATAAAGGGAGCTGAAACAGCAACAGAGAAAAAATACCTGGAGGTTCTGAAAAAGAAGCTGTAAAAATGACCGGAGACCTAACAGGTTTCCGAAACCTGTTAGGTCTTCATTCTCAAATATCCATACTTTCAATTTCCTCTAATAATTCATTATACATTATTTTTTTCTGTTCATGCAGATAAATAAAATTTTCTTTCCCTTCCATCATATCAAATATAGCATCTCTATCAATATTCGTTACATCATTTGACAGGTAAGCACTATAAGAAGAATAGCGATACATTCTATAATTATCAGTAAATCCATGTTTTGCAGGATTCAAATGAATATATAATAACAAATTAATGAGGTACTTTTCATTTTCAACCCGCTGCCTGCGAGGGTGTTCCTGAAAAAGGCTCCCCGACCTTTTATAAATCTTATTAATGCTTTTCGTATAGGCATTAAACATATTTGATATAGGTTGAGAAATCTTTGCCTTATATTTTTCCGGTAATTTATCGTATTCTTTTATTCTCAAAAGAATGTGAAAATGATTTTTTAACAGGCAATAAGCATAAACATCACTGATAACAAGTAAATATTTTTTCATTAAATGGAGAAAAAAAAGATAATTCCGTTCTTCAATAAAAACATTTTCTTTATTATTTCCTCTATTGTAGAGATGATAAACAAATCCGGGTTCTATTATTTCTTGTTTCATAGTTCACAAAAAAACATTTGAAAATATCCTAATATTCAATAAGCTTTTAAACAATTACATATAAATCTACACCCGAGACCTAACAGGTTTTGGAAACCTGTTAGGTCTGCAGAAAAATATTATATATCTGAATTGTCATCTCTTTTGCTTTCCGCCAGGCAATAATATCCTCAAATCTCTCAATACTCATTTTCTTATTACTTTAAATTATATCTTTATATTTTGTACTCCCTACTTTCCACTTCCTACTTTAGACTTGTCACTTTCATTTCAACTAATTTGCTGATTAAAAATCCGACAACCCGTAAATGCTGTCCATATTACCTTTTGCCGGTTGCCATGTTCGGACATGGATTATTGGTTTCCCGGGATCTTTAAGGTCTGCCATTAAAAACAGATACCCCTGGTCGCCATAATTGGATGAGTGGTAATTTTGTTTGATTTGTATGCCGTAAATATTGTCGCCTTTGCCACCTTTCCTGATCTCACTCTCTTCAAACTGAATGTTTATGTATTCCTTGCTTTGAAACGAGTACTTAAGATTCCTGATGTATTCCTGTTTTGATTGTCTGTTATATTTTACAATTCGGTTGTTTTGAAAGCGGCTGTCTGCATTGGGCTTTACTTTTACAACCTCACCTGTAATAATTAAAGCATCATCTGCAAAGATGGATTCAATGTAATCGAGACGTTTTAAGGCATAAGCTGTTTTGTAGTGTTCGAGGAAATTGATCAGCACCATTCGGTCTACCTCTTTCCAAACTTCCTTTTCTATGATACTTTTCAGTGCATCTTTGGAAAGTCCAAATGATAGACTTTTAATTTTTTTGTTATTGTTGAAATGAAACACCACATCTTCCACGAACTTCTGATGATTGTTTTCGAAAGAAAAAGACATAGGGAGTGACCTTGCCATGACTTCATCCTTGAATTGATAAAAGCTTTTATCTGAATCGGGTATTATTCTGGCATTTCCGTATTCAATTAATTTTTGGAACATCTTGTACCCGCTTTCCGTGAAATGATCTTTAACCGAGCGATATTTTTTCTTCGTAACAGCCTTTTGGATTTTTTTCAGGGCAGATCGGTATTCAGCAGGTTCTGAAACTTTAGAAATGCCGGACTTTATTTCTTCCTTTTTTGGAGCTTCAGTCTTTTGGGTGCTATCAAATCTTATCTCATAGTAACTCTTGCGAAAAGGGATTGCATCAATTTTATCAATTACGGTTTTTAATTCATTGTCTATGTTGGCCTGTGTTTCGTAAATATATTCGACTTTCACCCGTCCTTTTTTCTTTTCTTTTGCAGCTGCGCCATAATACTCCAGAAAACCGCGGCCGTCCTTAACATTTATCAGGTTAGACCAATCACGGCCGTCCCAGTAGGAATAATCGAGATTGCTTACAGGTTCACCCTTATAAGTGACATTCAAAAAAACCGTCTTCATTGTTTCTTTTTTTTCTTTGCCGGCAAACCGGAAATCAATATTGGAGAAAACTTCATTCAAACGTATGGGAATCCATGAAATGAGTAGTCGGTTTTTACCCTTTTTGTCTTCATATCGAATTTTATTGCAGTCGGGATGGCTTTTTAGCAATGTAAACGCCCAGTAATAATACCTTAGTCCGTCGCCAATTCTGTTTTCGCTAATCGCTTTATTGGCATTATCCACAAAGCTATAAATTTTGTCTTTTCGGTTTTCAAAGACTTTTTCCACATTTTCGCGTTCGATATAACGAAACACTTTAGCATCCGGTTCGTTGCTAATCACTATGCGTTCAGTGTTGTGTAAAGTGGAATTCGAATAGGTGTTTACTACCGATTTTACTTTTTCTTCAAATTCATAATTATCTTGTTCTCCGGATGATTCTTCTTTTACAAAATGCTTGAATTTACTTTCCACCTGGACAGATATCTGGCTTATTAACATTTGTAATGCTTCATTATCTGCTTTACTGAGGGTTGTCCCAGAGCCTTCCCCCCACAGATACTTTTGTCGGCTAGCTTTAATCTGTTCAACGGTTTGAGCTTCTGATAAAAATGATATCCCGACTAATACAGAGAAAACCAAAAGTAATTTCGTAAAGTGTGATGTCATAAATCCTTGTTTTGTTGAATTGAGAGCAAATCGAAGATATATAATTTTGTTGAAAAATCAATATTGTACCACTTGTAAAACTACAAAGGTTCAATA
>CAYFRV010000187.1:0-5814 GCA_964345495.1 uncultured Bacteroidales bacterium
ACTTCAGGCCAGCTTCAAAATCCATTTTGGGTCAAGGCACAGATTCATGTAATATTCTTTTTCCGATGGCGGGGCAACTCCATAAAAATCGCCTTTTTTATCAAGCATATCTGTTATCAGCTGGAAGTGTAAATGTGGCGGCCATTGGCCATTTTCTTCCGGTTCTCCGATTTGAGCAAAGGCTTCTCCTTGCTTAATCTGCTTATCTTCATATAGATCATCTAAAGAGCTTTTGCTTAAATGCCCGTACAATGTATAAAACTGAACACCTTCCAGTTCATGCTCAAGAATAATGGTTGCGCCATAATCCCCAAAATTGTCATTATAATTAAAGCTATGTACTTTTGCGGCCAGGGGAGCGTAAACTTTTAACCCGGCGGGAACCCAAACATCAGTCCCCAGATGAATACTCCGGGGTTCTTTCTCTCCTTCAAACAAAGAACTTCTTTTATAGATAAAACGGTCTTCACCATACCCTCCAATTCCAACTTTACGGTAATTATCCAAAAGATTTTCGATATAGTTTACAAAAACTTCTGTTTTAGATAAATCTATATCAAGAAGGTCTCTGTTTGTTTCTGTAAAATCAAGAAATATAATATTTTCCGGAGAAATTCCCGGTTTTAAAACCGGCTTTATATTGTCATAGTTACTCTTTAAAACTTCTATAATACGGTTGTTTTGAGTCATATTATCGCATTTTTATTTATGAAGATAAAAATAACAAAATCAAATAAAATAAAAAAAACCGGGAAAGTATCCCGGTTTAATAGTAATTATGTAAAGGAAACAGTTTAGTTAACGCTTCTTCATTTCAAGGGTTAGGATATTCAGATCTTTAATTTCCAATCCAACCTGTTCAAAAGTTCTGTCTTCATAGGAGATAAAAGAAGTTTGGATTTTGTAATCTCCGGCTTTCACACTATTAATTTTGAAAGAACCTTCAAAATCAGTATACGTTTCTATATTAAGCTCCGGGATTTTTACTTTTACTCCGGTTAATGCCTCACCGGTTTGCTTATCTATAACTTTGCCCTGAATACTTGTAGTAGCGGGGGCATTGTTTTCATTTTTTTCAGCATCATCAGATGCCATAACATTGAAGTTGACTCCGGTAATTAGAATACCTAAAAATAAAATTGCAACGAATCTTTTCATTTTTTATCTGGTTTTAATTTTTAATTTCTTTTTTTTAATCTCTTACTTGCAAATGTAAGCGACTAATGTTAATTGAAGATTAAAACCAGTTAACCAAAGTGTTAAATTTATGTTAAATCCATTTTATTAAAAAAACGGAATTTTATAAAGCAAACCTACTGATGTTCTTCTTTTAAAAGATCATTTACTGTTTTCACTGGTGTAAACGTTAATAGCGGAACTTCCACAAACAAAGTATTCCAGTCCGCCATACCACCATTCCATAGCCCTGGTAATTCCTGAGCTTTCAATTCTCTTCCGTCTTTTGATTTGTTCGAAATAATACCCGTAGCAGGATCCCTGAACTGCATTAAATCAAATTTTCTGCCTTTGTAATCCTTCATTCCGCAAACGATATCCACCGGATTGAAATGAGTAGAGCCATTAAGAATTTCAACCTGCTTTGGATCATCCATATTGATCTGGGCTTTCTCTACGATTTGTAATGATGTACTGCCGTCACTGTTTCTTACCCATAAGGGACCTCCTCCTGGATCTCCCATATTCCGAACCATTCCACAAACACGGATGGGCCGGTTCAATTTTGTAATCAGATAATCTTTCAATTCATCTCTGTTGGATTCATCTAGCTTTTCAGGAGGGATTACATCTAACTTATCTTTAACAAACTCCTTAATTTCAGTAAGTTTCGTATCAGATACGTTAGAAAATTCTAGTTGTTGAAGATAATCAAATATCAATGACTGATAATATACAAGCAGTCCAGCCAATGCTCGTTTGTATTCATAAGTTAAAACCTTATAACGGTCCGGGGCGACATTATCGATGTTTTTAATAAAAACCAAATCGGCATCGAGGTCATTCAGGTTTTCAAGAAGCGCGCCATGTCCGCCGGGTCTGAAAAGAAGTGAACCATCCTTATTCCTGAAAAAATTATTGTTGGGATCAACGGCAACGATATCTGTATAAGGTTTTTGATAGGAATACTCATTATGAATGGAAACTTTGAGCTGTTGTTGATAACTTTCCAGTTTTTGATTTACGAGCTGTTCAAACAGAGCACTATGTTCCGGTGAGATGGTAAAATGGATGTGTGTTTCTTCAGAATCTTGTTTTGCATAACCGACACTCTCCACCCAGTGCTCTTCAAAGGAAGTTCTGCTGTGATCAAGGTACTGATGAAACTTAATCAGTCCTTTAGGAAGTATGCCGTAATTTAACCCATTTTCATTCAGAAAAACATCAATAATGTGTTTATAATTCGCTTTCTTTAATTCTTGCTCCAGGTTAAAACCTTTCTTTTCAAAAATGTTTTTTAGATCTTCGTAAAACGCAAAATGATGTAGCTGGCTTATAAAATATTTTACATCTTCATTTGGCTGCTCATCTGCCTGATTTAAATATTCAAATAAAAACTTAAACATTCTGCTGGCAGCGCCGGACGCAGGAACAAACTTCGTGATCCTGCTTTCTGAAAGTACTTGCTCATAGTTTTGTTTAAACTTATCCACCTCGGCTTGATTCATTCTCCTTATCCCATCGCCCGGTGTAGTTGGTTTAACAATAGGCAAGTACGGAAAGCCTGTTTCAAAATTACTGAGTTGTTTCTGAATATCATCAACAGTCAGCCCTTTAGCTTCGATTTGCTGAATATCTTTTTTAGTTAAATTTTCCATAGTTTTTTATGCTGATTTAAACTCCATTTTTACTTAAAATTTCATTTTCAGTTTCAAATTAAACCTTCTCGATGTCAGATAATTTGGCACTGCATATTCTCCCGCTTGCCCTTGTTGATTACCAACTGTTTTTATCCATTGATATGAAATGGTGTTATTAATATCCATCAAATTAAACACTTCAATTCCCAACCACAATGACTCAATATACTTAAATGCTCCATCTGCATTATCGTCTTTCTTCCTGCCGCTTATCAACTTGGAAAACCCAATGTCCACCCGTTTATATTCGGGCATGCGGAAAACCTGATCACGCCTTTCGGTTTGAGGAGGATAGAAAGGAATCCGGCTTCCATAGTGAAGACTCAATAACATTTTGTAAGTGGGATTATTCGGTATATAATCCTGAAAGAAGAGGCTAAAAGTAAAACGCTGGTCTGTAGGCCGGGGATAATAGCCTGTCTCCACTCTTTCTCCTTCATCATTAATAAAATAATCATTTTTTCTTTTTTCTTCAGTTTTCATTAAAGAGAGGCTTGCCCAGGATTCAACTCCTTCAACAAATTCACCATTAACTTTCATATCAACACCTGCAGCATACCCTACAGCTCTATTCTCTCCAAGATAATCGACCCGGACATTATTCACTTTGTAAGGGATTAAATCATCCAGCTTTTTGTAATACAGATCTGCTGTATATCGAAAAGGCCGACCCCATGCCATGAAATCATATTCCGCGCCAAAAACAAAATGCAGAGATTTTTGAGCATCAATGTTTTTATTAAGTGAGCCATCTTTGAGTTTTAGTTCTTTAAAAAACGGCGGTTGGTAATAATATCCCGAGGAAAAATGAAACTCCCAATCATCAAGTGTTTTCGGCTCAAAAGAAACCGAAGCCCTGGGACTAATCAATAATGATTTTATAAGCGTTCCATAAGCTAAACGAAAACCCGCATTTATATGCCACCTGGCTGTTGGGGTGCTAAACTTGTATGTATCCTGAAAAAAACCGGTAAGCCTGGTGTAAGATAAATCGTTTTCAGCATTAACCGAAGAATACAAATTCACAGAATTATCGGAATAGGGTATCGAATATCCGGCAGAGTCTACCATTTTCCATTCATTCACCTGATCGTCAAAAATCTTATGATTGAATTTTATTCCCCAGCGAAAATTATGCAAATCATTTACCCAGAAACCCTTATGTGAAAAGCTATATACATTCCCGTCCAGATAATTCCTTGCATGTTCCAAAAAACCTCCAACACCAATATTCATGATGCTATCTCCATAAGTATCAGAATCCGTGGATTTATCCAGTTCATTGAGATAATATTCTCCTAATATATCATAGGTTTCTTCTTCTGATGTATGAAAAGCGGATCCAATAAACTTGAGAGATAAATCTGCAGAAGGATAATAATTCAAAGAAAGCGCACCCGTATAATTCTCAAATTTGTCAATTTCCTGGCCTTCATAATAAATATTCAGATTTAATGAATTTTGTACCGTACCAAAAGAAGTTTCACGTGTGTGGGGTATAAAACGATACCTGTTCAGGCTGTAATTGCCCAAAAAACTTAAATCCAGCTCGTCATTAAACCGGTAGGTTAAAAACGTCTGAAAATCATAAAATTTAGGACGGTAATCGGCATCGACATCCAAACTATTCAACAGATAAGAATTGGATTTATAACGAAAGCCGGTATTGTATGCAAACTTACCATTATCGCTCACATCCTGAAGGTGTAATGCACCACCCAGTAAACTCATGTCAACGTTTCCCTCAAATTCATTTGGGTGTTCATACCTGATGTCTAAAACAGAAGACATCTTATCTCCATAACGAGCTTCAAAGCCACCTGCAGAAAAATTAATAGACGAGACCATATCCGAATTTAAAAAACTCAACCCCTCTTGCTTTCCACTGCGAACAGTAATTGGCCTATATATTTTTATGCCGTTCACATAAATCAAATTCTCATCGTAATTTCCGCCCCGAACAGAGTACTGATAGCTCAATTCACTACGTGAAGAAACTCCGGGCATCTTTTTGATAATTGATTCCACCTCTCCGCCCGTCACAGGCATTAACTCAAAAGCTTTCTTTTCTATACGAATTAAGCTTCTGTCCTGTCGAAGATCACTTCTTACTTCAACCTGTTCGATATCTTCAGCGCTCTCTTGCAGACGAATAATCAATTCCGTTTCCTCCTGAATATCTGAGAGTGGCAGCATTTTACTCTTATATCCCATATGAGAAATAACAAGGGTGTCTTTTATGGACTTTGGATACCGCAAGGAAAATCTCCCTTCGAAATCAGTAGTAACTCCTATGCTGGTTCTATTGGAAAGATAAACATTAACATTTGGAATAGGGTCCGAATTATTATCCAGCACTTTTCCATTCATGTGTGAATAATCTTGAGCAAAAGCAATAACGGGGAAGAATACAATAGACAGAAAAATGATACACCGATTCATTCGCCAAGCAGGTTTAAATCTTAGAAAACGCAAAACTATTGCAATTATTATAAATCCAATAGAAATGGTCAAATATAAAATAAATACAGAAAAAAACCGGATTGAATAAAAATATGTATCTATTTTGTCAATATAAGTACCTACTAATGATAACTATCTATAAAAAACACCGGATAATTCTGCTAAAATGCACATAAAAAAATAAAATCATTCTTTATTTATATGCTGATGTTCCCCGTTCTGTTTTTTCAAAAACATGGTAAATATAAACAACGCTACAGCAGAAGCAACAAAGATGATCAATAAAGAAGATATGATTTTCTTTACAATATCATCCAGAGAAATAATATCCCATACACCAAGCAGGGAAATAATGGTAAAAATTAATATCAGGGCAATTAAAACATAAGCGGTAATTGATTTGATCTTTTCCATAACAAATAAATTTAAAGTTCTGCCATAAAGTTAAATAAGTTAAACAAATATAACAAACTGG
>CAYFRV010000188.1:0-5811 GCA_964345495.1 uncultured Bacteroidales bacterium
GAGCGGCTTACTTGAACATCTGCATTCAGCGGACCGCAAAAATCAAACGCCCCCTGATGCCGGGCGTTGGGTGACTTAATATTCTGTCAATATTGCAAGAAAGGAAAAATTTATTATGAAAACAAAATTATTTAACATCTTCTTTTTGCTTTTTTCTTTTTCATGCATTTCTGTTTGCCTTGCCGATCAGATAACGATCTCTCAAACCATTCAGGATGTCTCTGTGAATCTTGATTCCGATGGGTTTGCAGAATTCGATTTATACGATGCTCAATATCTTGGAGTCACCGGAGACCCGAATCTTCCATATAAAATTATTAATGTTCTTCTTCCTCCTGAAGCAAATCTAAATACAGTTAAGACATCAATTACAAAAGAGGAATTTTCAGATGTTAATGGTTCTTGGAATGTCAGACCTGTTCCACCTCCTGCAACTTGGGATGGAAATGTTGTAATTGTTGAATGGCCTAATGACAAACCCATTGTTAATGGCGAAAATACTGATGTTTATAGTACGAGTTCGGCATACCCACCTGATCTTATTTCAAATTCAACTTCAGGTCAAATTCGTGAATGGCAACTTATAAAAATACCGGTGGTTCTTTTTCAATACTATCCATCAGTACATCAACTATCCCGCTTAAAAAGCGTTGAGATTGTTGTGAATTATGATGTCAGCAAAAGCAGAAGCAGCAAACTCTCAAAAAGAGGTATGTCATTGGATTATATTGGTGAAAAAAGAATAAAAGATCTTGTCGTCAATTTTGATGAAATTGCTCCTGAATACTATAAATATGCATCTGACCTTAAAAAAAGATCATCTAATCCTACCGGAAGTTATGTTATTATCACGACCAATTCCATATCTTCCTCTTCTTCAGAACTCGTTAAATTTATTCAAAATAAAAAACTTCGTGGCATGACTGTTCATTTGGTTACAGAAGAAACCTGGGGAGGTGGTATTGGCAACATCGCTTCTGATAATATTCGAAGCTGGCTTAAACAAAGTTATCTTAATTTCAATATCGAATATGTCCTTCTAATCGGCGATCCGCATCCTGAAACCGGTGATGTGCCGATGAAAATGCTTTGGCCGAGGAACAATAGGACCATACCGGATACAGAGACCGGTCTGATATTTAAAGACTGCCCTTCAGATTATTATTATTCGGATTTGACAGGTAATTGGGACCTAGATGGTGATGGTAAATATGGCGAATGGGAAGATGATTTCGGTCCCGCTGGAATTGACAGAAATTATGAGGTTATTGTAGGTCGAATTCCCTATTATGGCGATATCGATGATTTGGATAGTATCTTACGGAAAATAATCAATTATGAAAATGAATCAGATACCGAATGGAGAGAAAATGTTCTTCTACCTATGGAGCCTAGTGATCCATCTACGCCAGGTTATCATCTTGGTGAAGAAATAAAAAACAATATAATTATTACAAATGGTTTCGATTATCACAGAGTTTACGATGATACTTATTCTCTTTCTCCCGTTCCTGAATCAGTTCCTTGCAATACAGATAATGTTACAAAAAGCTGGAATAAAGAGCCGTTCGGTGCTGTTTTCTGGATGACTCACGGGAGTTCTTCATCTGCCCAAAATGTAATGGATTTATCTCATGTTTCGACTTTAAATAACAATCGTCCGTCTTTTACATTTCAATGTTCTTGTAATAATTCCTATCCTGAAAGGACTAACAATCTATCATATTCACTATTAAAGAATGGCGCAATTGCAACCATAGGGGCAACCCGAGTTTCCTGGTATGCCTCAGGGCAAAAAACCTTTAGCGGGACAACGACTAATTCTGGAATGACTTATGAATATGCAAAATTGATTATTTCTGAAGATTCAGATTGTGGAAGGTCTCTTCAAGACATTAAACAAATGCTTATTCCCTCCATGATGTCCGATTGGATGAATTTTACCGGTTTTACGCTTTACGGTGACCCAACCAGTAAATTTTCACCCAGTTTTTCTGGTTCTATCCTGTCAGTGAATCCCGATACAAGACAAACCGATTCCGGTAAGGGAACCGCATATTTCGATATTTCCAATACCGGTCTGGGACTGATGAACTGGAGTGCATCCGCAAATGATTCATGGATTAATATAACAAGTGGCAATTCAGGAACGAACAGCGGGAGAATTATTGCTGAATATGATACCAATACAGGACTATCCCGTACAGGGACTATCACCATTACAACACCGGGGGCGGCCAATAGTCCGGTTAATGTAAAAATAATACAGAAAGGGAACAGTTTTGTATGGGTTGAAGATGGTACAAAATTTTCAGCATCAGGTGGAATGGATAACAATATTGCAATTGATGATTCCGGATTTATTTATCTTTTAGGAGATATTCATACATCCCAGTCAATCGGGAATATAACTCTTTCCAATAATGGAAGTTCAGATTTTTCTTTAGTAAAATATGACAACTTGGGAAATATTATATGGGCTTTCAGCGAAGGAGGAACAGATTGGGATTCTAGCAATGATATCTGTATTGACGATTCAGGAAACATTTATATAGTAGGTTCCTTTAAGGGTACAATTAATTTCGGAAATACCTCCATTTCCAGTTCCGGAAAAACCGATATTTTTCTTGTTAAATATAGTAGTGACGGTGTTTTTCAGTGGGTTAAAAAAGCAGGGGGCATGGAAAGTGATTCGGGAAACAGCGTTGCCGTTGATAACTTTGGAAATGTCTTTATTACTGGAAATTTTAGCACGACCTCAAATTTTGGCTCAGTTTCTCTGACAAGTAGCGGTGAAGGTGATATTTTTCTCGCAAAATATACTACTAACGGTACACTACAATGGGTTCGGAAAGCAGGTGGGACAGATGGAGATAGTGGACGGGCTGTTGCTGCTGATTCATCAGGAAACGTTTATATAACCGGAAGTTACTGGATAACTTCAACTTTTGATACCGTTACGCTCACCAGTTATACTTTGGGAGATATGTTTATCGCAAAATATGATTCGACCGGTAATCTTTTATGGGCAGAAAGCGGTGGCAGCAGTTATAATGACGGGGGATATGATATTGGTGTTGATTCAATTGGTAATGCTTATGTAACCGGAATGTTTGGTAACAAAGGCTACTTCGGTTCAAAATCAATTACCAGCAATGGCAGCACAGATGCTTTTATAGCCAAGTACAGCAATTCGGGAGAATGTGTTTGGGCTGTAAATTTCGGCAGTAATGACAGTGATCAGCCGACAGCCATATCAGTCACACCTTCGGGAGAAAGCTTTATCTCCGGCTGGTTTTTGGATTCAACCATCCATACTGATTGTGCAACATTGCTAAATAAGGGGGGCTTTGAAATATTCGCCGCCCAATTTGATAGTTCCGGAAATTTGCAATGGGCAAAAAGCGCTGGTGGTGAGGGAGGCGATCAAGGTTCTGATCTTGTTTATGAAGATAATATAGGAGTTCTATACCTTTCAGGATATTACAATGAAACTTCAAATTTTGACAGCCTTACTTTAACTTCTGATAACTACAATTTCTTTGTTGCTAAAATATCAGATTTTGCTTGTTCTCATGACGATCCTGCCAGTCTGGCTATAAGCTCTCCGTCCAATTTAATTGCAAATCCTTTCTCCACATCACAAATAAAGCTGACATGGTCAGATAGTTCAAATAACGAAACGGGCTTTATTATTGAAAGATCCTTGAATTCTGAAAGCGGTTTTATTAAAATCACTCATACTGAAGCAGGCAATACAGAATATATGGATAACAATTTAACATCTAACACAAGATATTTCTATCGAATAATGGCTACAAACGGTTATACCACATCGCCATATAGCATCGTATCAAATGCCACTACATATTTGACAGAAATGGTCTTTTCTCAGCCTTCCAGCGTTTTTCAGAATGTTCGTTGGGGTGATATTGAGTCAGGAGATTATGATAACGACGGTGATATAGACGTTGTTATTACAGGTTGGAATAATACATCTACAATATCAAAAATTTATCGAAATGATAATGGAATATTTTCGGATATAAATGCTAATCTGGTTGGAGTAAACGGAAATAGAAGTGCAAAATGGGGGGATTATGATAACGATGGAGATTTGGATTTGATTTTGATCAGTAGAGCGACTTCTTCAAAGAGTAAAATATACAAAAATGAAGGTAATGATCTTTTTACAGATATTTTTGCCGATATCCCTAACGGCGGATATGACTATTCCGCATACTGGGGAGACTATGATAGAGACGGTGATCTGGACATCCTTTTTAACGAAGAAAAAGTTAGTATTTATCAAAATAATAATGGTGTATTTCAGGATACAGGACTTGAATTTTGTATTAATGCTGCTTCTGAAGCAAGATGGATTGATTTTGATGGAGATCAGGATTTAGATGTATACATTCCATCATATGCAACAATAGATGAGGAATACGGATGGACAACTGTTCATGGATATGGTGTAATATATCGTAACAATGGCTTTGGTTCATTTACTATGATTCAGACTGATATATCAGACAGTGAATACGTTGATATTGGCGACTACGATAATGACGGTGACCTTGATATAGCTATTGCAGGCGGAGGTTGTTCTCCCGTTGCTGAAATTTTCAGAAATGATGGAAATGCCCAATTTACAAATATAAATGCAGATTTAATGGCTTCACACAATGGTGATATAAAATGGATTGATTTTGATAGCGACAATGATCTTGATCTTTTAATTTCAGGAGATATTGACGGTTGTAATAACAGACCCAGTATACCTATAACTCGAATTTATCGAAACGAGGGATATAATACGTTTACTGAAGTTCATACAAACCTTGTAAATATGTACAGCAGCGCAATAGATATAGGCGATTATGATAATGATGATGATATTGACATTATAATATCCGGTGTTCCCAACACTGGAAGGCTTACCCAACTATACAGTAACGGAACATATAGCAGCCAAAGTTATACTCTGGCTGATGTAATCCTAATTTTACAACTTCAGACAGGTTTCAATAACATTCAGATCAATCATCTAACAGATATCACAAACGATGGATATATTGGAATTGAAGAAGCAATATACATTTTACAAATAGTTGCTGGAGTAAGACAATAGTAATCGAAAATCGTCACCCATGGGGATAGGGAGAAGCCTTACGGCCCCCCCCCTCCCACACCACCACTCGTACGGGTCCGTAAGTGGCGGTTCGGCTGATCAGGCAGAACGAGGACCGGGCAGGAAAAGACCGAGTGAATCGAAATAGGCGTTCGGCATTGCGATGACAACCCATTTGACTTTGCTCATTCTCCAGGCGCCCTTTCGGGAGCATCCTGTGAGAAGGTCCTTGAGGTGGGAAATACCGAGCCGTTTCAGCTCTTTTACGCGGGTTCGCGGGTTCTTCCAGTGTTTCCAGATGATGGCCCGCAGACGGCGTCTGATCCAATAATTGATGGACCGGAAGCCGGCGGCCACCTCGGCGTGCTGAAAGTAATTCCACCAGCCCCTTGTGTAGGCGTTGAGCCGAGCAATAACCTGCTCGATGCTCAACCCACAGCTTCGGCTGGTGAGTTCCCGCACCCGCTGCTTAAACCGCTTGATTGACTTCGAGTGGATACGAATCTTCGGGTTGTCCCGACGGCTGGTAAAACTAAACCCCAGAAACGGCCGCCACCAGGGATGGCTGACGACGCTCTTTTCCTGGTTGACTTTCAGCCGAAGACGTCGTTCAATGAACATCGTCGCCGATTGCATCACCCTTTCCGCGGCTTTCTTGCCGCGGACGTAGACGACAA
>CAYFRV010000189.1:0-5742 GCA_964345495.1 uncultured Bacteroidales bacterium
ATCATAAAGAAACTGATAATCCTGTGAAGGAATTACACCACCAACAATCACCATGATGTCGTCCCGTCCGAGTTTTTTCAGCTCTTCAATAACCTGCGGAACAAGCGTTTTGTGACCAGCAGCCAAACTTGATACACCAAGAATATGTACGTCATTTTCAACAGCCTGCCTGGCAGCTTCTTCCGGGGTCTGGAAAAGTGGCCCGATATCTACATCAAATCCTATATCGGCATAACCGGTTGAGACAACTTTAGCACCACGGTCATGTCCGTCTTGTCCCATTTTAGCGATCATTATGCGTGGTTGGCGTCCCTCCTGCTCAGCAAATTTCTTAACTAAATCTTTTGCCTTTTTGTACTGTTCATCATCTTTGGACTCAGAAGAATACACACCTGAAATGGAACGCGTTACTGCATTGTATCTGCCAACTACTTTTTCACAAGCCGAAGAGATTTCTCCTAATGTAGCTCGTTTTTTCGCTGCTTCCACTGAATATTCCAGCAAGTTGCCTTCTCCGGTTTTGGCACATTCAGTGATTTTATCCAATGCTTTTTGAACTTCTTCTTCGTTACGTTCATCTTTCAATTTTTTAAGTCTTTTTAATTGTGACTCACGAACGGCAGTATTATCCACATCCAGAATTTCCATGGGTTCTTCTTTTTCTAATCTATACTTATTAACCCCAACACGGACATCTTTTCCTGTGTCTAATCTGGCTTGTTTTTTAGCAGCAGCTTCTTCGATACGCATCTTTGGCACACCTGTTTCTATGGCTTTTGCCATACCTCCAAGCTCTTCAATCTCTTTAATATGCTCCCATGCGCGATCAGCAATTTCTTTTGTCAGCTTCTCAACATAATACGAACCAGCCCATGGATCAACAGACTTGATTATATTTGTCTCTTCCTGTAAGTGAATTTGTGTATTTCTTGCAATACGTGCTGAAAAATCAGTTGGCAAAGCAATAGCCTCATCCAGCGCATTAGTGTGTAATGATTGGGTATGACCTAAAGCTGCTCCCATTGCCTCTATGCTTGTCCGGGCAACATTATTGTATGGATCCTGCTCTGTTAAACTCCATCCTGAAGTTTGCGAGTGAGTTCGCAATGCCATGGATTTCTTATTTTCAGGGCCGAATTGCTTAACAATTTTTGCCCATAACATTCTCGCAGCACGCAATTTTGCGATTTCCATAAAATGATTCATTCCAATACCCCAGAAGAAAGAAATTCTCGGTGCGAATTTATCTATATGCAAACCTGCATTTTCTCCTGCTCTAAGGTACTCTAATCCATCAGAAAGTGTGTATGCCAGCTCAATATCCGCAGTTGCACCTGCTTCCTGCATGTGATAGCCTGAAACTGAAATGGAATTAAACTTAGGCATATTTTTAGAAGTATATTCAAAAATATCGGCGATGATCTTCATTGAAAAATCTGGTGGGTAAATGTATGTGTTTCGCACCATAAATTCCTTCAAAATATCATTCTGGATGGTTCCGCTCAATTTTTCCAACGGTACTCCCTGTTCTAAGCCTGCAACAATATAAAAAGCCATTACAGGCAAAACAGCACCATTCATAGTCATAGAAACTGTCATTTGATCTAATGGTATCTGATCAAACAATACTTTCATATCCAGAATTGAATCAACAGCAACGCCTGCTTTTCCAACATCGCCAACTACGCGTGGATGATCAGAATCATATCCACGGTGAGTTGCCAGGTCAAAAGCAATAGACAATCCTTTTTGTCCTGCAGCCAGGTTCCTTCGGTAAAACGCATTTGACTCCTCAGCTGTGGAATACCCTGCGTACTGACGGATTGTCCATGGACGCATAGCATACATTGTTGAATATGGTCCTCTCAAATAGGGTGAAATGCCGGCAGCATAATCCAAATGTTCAAGATTCTCAAGGTCTTTTTCAGTATAAGCCGGTTTTATATCAATTTTTTCCGGTGTTTCCCAGTTGGGCTTATATTCTTCTTTGTTTCCCTTCAACTTTCCGAAGTCGGGTTCTATATTATTAAAATTTGGTCTCATAATTATCTTTTCTTTTATATGTGAAGTTAAACAATACCCAGTTCTTGCTGAAATCCTTTTAGTGTCTCAACCAGGTTTGATTTAACGTGAATGAAATGCTTAATTCCTTTTTCTTTAAGTTCTTCGACACTATCTTTTGGATAACCGGCAAGAACAATAATTGCATCATTCTTCAGCTTTTCGCTAATCTGAGGTGCGATTTCAGGGTATTCGGAGTCTGAGCTACATATAACAACAATATCGGCATTTTTATCTTTTGCTTCTTTCACTCCTTCATCAACAGAATCGAAACCAATGTTGTCAATGATATCAAACCCTCCGGCAGCAAAAAAACTTGAGGAAAATTGTGCTCTGGCTCTTCGCATCTTGGCATCACCAATGGTAAACATAAATACCTGAGGTATGTTCGGATGCTTATCCGTTTTGAAACGGAGCATTTCCATTTCTTCACCTCCCCTGAAGGGTTGAATTGGCTCAGCTACGGCATCATCTGCCTTTTGTGATTTCGATTGTATTGTTGACTCGTCATAGCCTTTTTCCATCTGTTCATTGGCATTCGGATATAAATTCACGCCCAACAGCGCTTCCTTTTTTATTGCTATATTCTGATTTCTCTTGTTTGCGCTCTCTTTTATTTGTTCCTGAATAAATCCTTTTTTGAAGGCTTCAATATAACCGCCCTGGTTTTCTATTTCCTGGAACAATTTCCATGCATGCTCAGCAATAGACTGAGTAAGATTCTCAATGTAATACGATCCGGCGCCAGGGTCTACTACTCTGTCAAAATATGCTTCTTCTTTGAGAATGATTTGAGTGTTTCTTGACATCCGTTTTGCAAAATCTGTTGGCTTTTCAAACGGTTTATCGTATGTAGTAACCATTAGAGAATCTGCACCTCCAAGAATTGCTGACATCGCCTCAGTTGTTCCTCTAAGCATGTTAACATAAGGATCATAGATCGTTTGATTCCATTGTGAGGTTTCGGCATGAATTTGAACTTGTTTTGATTTCTCGCTTGAAGGCTCATAAGCTTCAACCAGCTTTGCCCACAGCATTCGGGCAGCTCTGAATTTAGCTATTTCCAGAAAGTATGAAGGACCAACACCCAATTTCAAACGGATATTTTGAGCTACATCATCAACATTCAATCCTTTGTCTGTGAGATTGGCTAAATACTCATTTCCCATTGCCAAACAATAAGCCAACTCCTGAACGTTTGTTGCTGCAGCATTATGGAGGGTAGCACCATCTACTTCAAGTGCTTTAAAATTTGGAAGTTTTTTAACTTTTTCAATTAGCGCTTTCGATTGATCGAAGGAATAATCAGCCGATTTACAGAACTTCCCTTTAATATTAAGGTATCCAAGAGGATTAAAATCAACTCCACCTCTTATTTCTTTGGGATTAAGATTATCAGATTTAATTTTTTGCAGCAAATAATCAACTGCACTGTGAGAAGCATGACCCGCTATAAAGTTCAGTTCAATTGCCGGGAGACAAATATCCTTCAACAATTGCTCAAAATTCTCTTTCTTGTATTCCTTATCTTCATTAAGAAGAAATCCTAACGAATCAACGCCGCGGTTCAACACTTCAAGCGCCTTCTTATTCGCTTCTTTTTGATCTTCTCTGGCGTCAATATCCTGACGAATAAACCAGTCGTTGCTGTCATCTTTTTTCCCTCTTACATAGGGGTATTCAGCTGGACCTGCAGCTAAATGTTTCAGGTTTTGAAGATCTTCTCTCCTATAGTACGGCCTTATCTCAAAGCCCTCTAAGGTCCTCCAGATTAATTTTTTTCGATAATCTGCGCCTTTTAGGTCTTTATGAATTTGCTCTTCCCACTTCTCAGTCGAAACCGGTGGAAAGTCATCTTGAAATTTTAGTTTGTCTTGTAGTTTTGCCATAATCTATTGATTATTAAATTCCGTTCAAAAATATATCATTTCCCGTTAAAAATCAGCTTCAAAAGTATGATTTTTGGCATAAATCACCAAGCAATTAAAAGGAATTGAAATCCACCCAATCGGGGATGAAATCCCAGGACGCGGCCACAAATCAGAGGGAGTTATAAAAGATGGAGAATAACAAGTTATAAAACATTAAACAGGCAAAGAAGTAGAGGTAAATTTTAAAATTGCCATCATTTTTCTAATAAGTGTTCAGCTTTTGGCCGTTAGCTATTGGCTCAAAGAAACAGTAGTCGTTGAAATAAATATACTCCTAAACAATTGAATGACTACCGAATTAAACCTGCAAGGTTAGTGGCAGTTGAAGCAGCAGGTGTGAATGAGTAAATAGCAAAACGGAATGTTAGAAAATTCTTTGCCAAGAGCTAAAGGCCAAAAGCAAAAGTGTTTACATTCTTATTCATTCGATAGCTTTTCTGAAAATTTATTATAAAAGAAGGCTATAAGCGCTCCTCCGATGCATCCATGTATGAAGCCCCAGATTAAACCAATAAAGGCTCCGCCCCATGAAATAGAATATCCCAGGAATACATGATGTAGTTTTTGCAAAGTAGCACCTTCATAACCAAAGATAAGATACCAAACAGTAAGTAAGAATACAGCCAGAGCCAGAACTACTCCGCCTGCCAGTGTCAATGCTTTTAGATTTAATTTCATAACTAATTCTTTTTTAGGTTTGAATGAACAAGTTATGAATTCATAAAATAAAAGTCAAATAACTGCTATTATCTTAACGCACCAGTCTAAATCTGGCAAATACAGGATGATGATCGGAATGCCTGAATTCCTGGTTAGGTGTTTTTACATCCAGGACTTCAACATTAGGAGAAATAAGATAAAAATCTATAAGCGATTTCCTCGTATTTTCATTTAAGGGAGCATCAAGAGAGCGGTTGGTAGCAGTTTCATAATCCGCAGCCCACTTCCAGTCAGGCGGCATAAAATCCCTGTTAATTATGGATGTTTTTGACAGATCAAATCGCTCTTTATACTTTTCAATTCCAGGCGGAAACTGATTCCAGTCACCTCCTGCAATAATATAATTTCCCTTCTCATATTCTGCAAGCAAAAACTTTTTCAGAAAATTCATCTCTTTACGTTTCAGAGAACCATCGTCATAAGCAGAATTATGAGTATTAATCACTATGAGTTTTTTCCGGTTCTTTAATATAAACTCACTAACCATAAAACATCGGTCAAGCATAAACAGGTTCATGGGCCATGAATAACTACTCGGGTATGCATATCTGGTAACACGTTTCGGGGTGAATCTGGAAAAAGTTGCCAGTCCGCCACGTACTTTTCCAAGTGGATCTGTAACCGGTACAGGAACAAAATCCACATTGTAATTGGTAGCAAAATATCTCTGATATGAAGGTAAGACTTTAGATATTTGATCGAATTGATCGATATAATAACTTCTTTTTGAGGCGGTATCCACTTCTTGTAGTATGAAAAACTGAATATCTTCTGTTCCCGCCAACTGATTTTTAATAAACGCAAGATTTTCTTCTGTCTTTTCCTTCGAAGTTCGTACCTTTTCGCCCCCATCATAAAAAAAGTCCATATCAGCACTTAATCCGCAATAACCAATATTCCAACTTATAAATGTTGCTGTATCTAAAGAAATTGGCTCAACTCTATTTTCGGCTACAACAACTTTCTTGTCGGGATGGTAATTACGTAGCGTAAAATAGCCTAGAACCGCCAAAACTACTAACAGGATAAT
>CAYFRV010000190.1:0-5733 GCA_964345495.1 uncultured Bacteroidales bacterium
GCACCATTAGTTAATCATTATTGAAATTGCATCTAATTCGTTGCTTTTTATCTTTTCCAGAAAGCTGGAGAGAACAGAACCAGCACAGTGAACAATTCCAGGCGTCCCAAAAGCATAAGAAATGACAAAAACCATTTTCCGAAAGCAGGAAAATGAGAATAACTTTCTGCCGGGCCAACCGAGCCAATTCCCGGGCCAATATTACCAATGCTTGCAGCAACTGCACCTAAAGATGAATTGAGGTCATATCCCATGGAGGCTATAACTATTGTGCTGATAATTGTAATTGTCAGATAAGAAACCACAAACGCCAGGATATTTGTTATGATTTGAGGCTCTATACTTTTTTTATTAAATCTTATTGGTATAACAGCATTGGGGTGCACCAAACGTTTTAATTCGAGAATACTGTTTTTGATCATTAGCGCTATTCTGATAATCTTGACGCCTCCACCGGTAGAACCGGCCGAACCTCCCAGGAACATTAGCATAAAAATAATTACCCAGAGAAATGGCATCCACTGAAGGTAATCAGTGGTGACATAACCTGTGGTGGTTGTTATCGAAACCACTTGAAAAACTGCATGACGAAACGATTCTTCCAAATGAAACTGGTCGCTGTGCCAGAGAAAAAAACCAATTAATATTGTGAAACCTAAAATAAAACCACCATAAAACCGGAATTCTTCATTTTTTAATATTTTGTCAAACTTCAGATGTAAACCATAATACGACAGAGCAAAGTTAGTTCCCGCTAAAAACATGAAAACAGTAATCACATACTGGATGTAAGGAGAAAATTCTGCAATGCTTGTTTGTTTTGTTGAATATCCTCCTGAAGCCATGGTTGTGAAGGAATGGCATACTGAATCAAATAAGCTGACACCTCCAAAATAAAGGAGTAAGGTTTCAGCAATGGTAAAAAATACATATATTCCCCATAATCTTTTAGCAGTCTCTTTTACTCTGGGGTGAAATTTGTCCGGGGTAGGGCCTGGCACTTCTGCAACAAAAAGCTGCATACCACCAATGCCAAAAATAGGAAGAATAGCAAGAGAAAGCACAATAATTCCCATTCCACCTAACCATTGGGTCATGCTTCTCCAAAAGAGTAATCCGTGAGGTAAACTTTCGATATCATTGAGAATTGTTGCCCCGGTTGTTGTAAAACCGGAAATGGTTTCAAAAAATGCATTTGTATATGATGGAATATAGCCGCTAATTGTAAATGGTAAAGCTCCAAATAACGAAAAAACAATCCATACAAGACTGACAATAATAAACCCTTCTCTTTTTCTAATTGATTTATTATTCTTTCTTGTTAGCAGATAAGTAATTGCGCCTATCGAAATATTTAAAACCGAGGAGAAAGCAAGAGCAATCATATCAGATTCCGCGTAGTATATCGAAATACCCATGGGAATAAGCATGGCAATCCCCTCAATAAGTAAAAGCAAGCCCAGTATATTGAAAATAATTTTTAAATTCATTTTAATTAAAGAATGTTTCCACTTTTTTAATTACTGAAGGCATGGCAAATACAACAACTCTGTCTTCTGAATGAATTTGGGTTTCTCCTGTGGCTATAAAACTTTTTTTCCCGCGAATTACGCCACCAACAATTGAGGATTTTGGAAATTGTATGTTTTTTAATTTATCGCGTGTAATTTTTGAGTTAGGTTTAGCTACAAATTCAAGCACTTCAGCATCAGAACCGGTGAGGCATTTCATTGTAGATACTTCGGCATTCATAGTGAAACGAACAATCTGACTTGCTGTAACAAGTTTCTTATTAACGATCGTATCCACTCCCATATTCTCTGCCAGGCTAATGTAGTTCATGTTTTCTATTTCAGCAATCGTTTTTTTCACACCCATCTTTTTTGCCAGCAGACAGGATAACAGGTTGGTTTCTGAGTTTCCTGTTACAGCAATAAAAGTGTCCATTTTTTCAAGGCCCTCTTCGCTTAACAGGTCAGCATCCCTTCCGTCTCCTTGTATGACAAGCGTGTTATTTAGCTCCTCTGCCAACCTGGTGCATTTATTCTGGTCATATTCTATTAATTTTACCTTCATCCTTTGTTCAAGGGCTTGGGCTGTTCTTTTACCAATCCGGCTGCCACCCAATATCATAACGTATTTGATCTCAACTTTTTTCTTTCCTGAATATTTTAGTACATTGTTGATGCCTGTTTTATTCGTTACTACATATACAAGATCGTTTAAATAAAACTTGTCAAATCCTCTGGGGATAATAGTCTGATTATTCCGGGTGATGGCAACTGCTCTAAAATCAAAATCATTGATTTCTTCGGTTGCTTCGTTTAGCGTTTTACCTATAACAGGTGCATTTTCTTCCAGCTTTAATACATATAGAGAAAGTTTACCCCCGGTAAAATCTACAATTTCTGATGTTCCTGCCTGACTGACCATACCTGTGATTTCCCTGGCAGCAATTCGTTCAGGGTAAATCAAATAATCAATTCCTAAAGATGTAAAATGATTTTTATTAACCGGACGAATATATTCAGCATTGTCTACTCTTGATATGCTTTGTTTTACACCTAATCTTTTGGCAATAATACAACTGGTTATGTTCACTTCTTCCGAATTTGTTACCGCAACAAATAAATCGGATTTTTTAATGTTTGCTTCTTTTAATGTATCGAACGATGTAGCTGATCCGGTCAGCGTCATGATGTCGTAAGCGCTCCCAATACCTTTTAAACTCGCTTCATCATGATCAATAATGATGATGTCGTGCAAATCGCTACTTAACATCTTAGCCAAATGCCTTCCTACATCACCAGCTCCTGCAATAATAATTTTCATATTTAAATTATTCTACATGTTAAAGCCATAAAATAACTTTACAAAGGAAAGCCTTGTTTTGAAATATCCAAATTATTTTTGATTTTTTTTATGTAAATCGAATATGAAAAGCCCCATTCTCTGCAACCGAATGATAAGGTATGTTTTGTTTTTTTAGCTTTTTTATCAAACGTTTTCTTTGATAAAATGAGTTTGATGAATCGATGATGATTTTTTTGAACTCAAAGTGTTCCCGGAGTGAGCTGATTTTCACGCTTGCGTTTTCAGAAATTATCAGATAGTCTAGTTTTAGTTTTTCGGAAGAAGAGGTTTGTTGATATTTATCGCTTGTAATCCGGCAGAATTTTTTCCCATGAACAAAGAAGAAGTTTTTCGTTATCCACAGATTTTTTATTCTTTCTTCATTGATTTCCTGAGTTTTTATAATTTCAGGTGCAGAAGCATTTCTCTTTAACCACAGATTTTTTGCTAAAAAATGAAGATCTTCTGTAGCTGGTTTCTCTTCACCGGTGATAATTATGTTTGTCTTATTGCTCAGATAATTATAAACTGATTTGTTATTTGCGTTATAAATAATGAATTCGCTGGTTTTGGAATTCATTGCTGTTCTGTAAATATTAATGAATAAAATGCCAATAATGATACCAAAGGCGAAAAGTAATGCTTTTCTTTTTTTCTTTAACAGGAAGACGGTGAGAAGGCCAATTAGAATGTACACCAGAAATATTGCATTTTGTTCCAGGTAAAGATTAGTAGAAACTGACATTGGCAGGTTTTGAATTTGGTTAAGTAAAAAATTAAGCGTACCCGTTGTTTGGTTTAGCAGAAAGCCTATTCCTTGAGAGAGAATTGGTAACAAAGAACTTGTAGCAAATATTAATAAGCCCAGAATTATTATTAACGAAGCGGCGGGGATAGCAATAAAGTTAGTAAGCCAAAAATAATTTGGAAATTGATGGAAATAAAAGATAATTAAAGGGGCAGTTCCGATTTGTGCTGCAACAGCAACAGTAAACCATTGCCATAGTTTATCGGCGATTGAGGGAAAACTTAATAATTGATAAATTTTAGGCTGGAAAAATACAATGCTTGTTACAGCTGTGTATGAAAGTTGAAAGCCTACTGAAAAAAGAATCATGGGATTTAATAGCAGAAGGATAAGTGCTGAAAATGCCAGGTTGTTATAGATAGAAGTATTTTGCCGGGAAATTTTGCCAATTGCAATAACTACAAACATCAGGGTTGAACGGGTAACAGAAGGAGATAGTCCGGTTAGAAATGCATATCCTACAAGAATGACTATAATGAGGAGGGTTTTTGCAATTCTTCCGCCCTTGTTTTTCTCCATGAATAGCAATAATTGATGAAATATGAGAAAAATTATTCCAACATGCAATCCGGAAACAGCTAATATGTGCATTGCGCCGGAATTTGAAAAATTATTTTTTGTCCGGGTGTTTAAGAGATCTTTGTGTCCAAGGGTGAGAGCGGAGCAAATGGCAAGTTCCTGGTCTTGTAATCCTGATTTCTTTAGCAGAGTGAGCAAATAAAGCCTTGTTTGATTCGATAAGGATAAAATAGAAGGTTGTTCGTTGGAGTTTATTTTTTTATACTGATCCCGTTTAATATAGGTTTGATAATAAATGCCGTGAATGGAGAGGTATTTTTTGTAGTCGAATTCGTACGGATTTCCTTGGTTTTGAATCGGGTTTACGTAGCTGTTAAAAAGGATAACATCCCCGGGCATAAGCTTATGAGTTGATGAATCTGTCTTTTCAAAGTAGGTTAATATATGTGCATTCTGTTGTTGCCAGCTTGAATCTTTTTGTATAGCTTTTGTTTTGATTACGGTCTCATAGCTGTTTTCTTTCTCTTTTGGAATATTTATGATTTCAGCGATCTTTAAATTTTGTTCATTTTTGATCTCAGTCGTTGCTTGAGTGTGTGTTTGGTAAAGAAATGCGCCCAGAAAAATAAAAGCCAGTTTTAAAGCAGTGCCATAGTATGCTTCAGTAAAGTATTTCCATTTCAATGGGCTAAGATGATATAACGCAAGGAGACACATTAAGCCAATCAATGTGGTTTTTAGTATAGCTGAGGAAACTCCAAAATTGTACTCTATAAGTATACCAATAATAAGAGGTGTTACAAGCCTTAAAAAAGGCATTTCCTTGATTGAATGCCTCATAATGTTCATTTTATATAGTTTATTGTACCGGATTTTCAATCAGCAATCATTGTGTCAGTTATTGATTGTTAAGGAATAACCGGCTGTGTGAATAAAAAGCAGAATTTTTATAAAGATACATTTAAATTTTGCTTCCAGGCAACTTATTTCTATTAATTTTGGGTTTTAATAAATTCTTTGATATTCATAAATACTTTGGCAGGGTTTATGTATTTAGAATTTTGTTTAGCCAATAATTTGAAAAAAATGATTTTGGTGTTCCTAACAATATAAGTAACTTTAGTCCAAATTTATATAATACCATGATATACTCAAATCCATTAGTTTACAAAGTATACGATGAGTTATTCAGTATTCCGCCGGGAGAAATTATCTGTTGTAAATCAGATGATGAGTGGACAGAAATAGTGCTTACCGGACAAAGAGAAGTACAGGTGAATAAGCCCTTGCTTGAAATTCAGAAGAAATTACCAAAGCGGCATTTTGAGAGAGTTCATAAGTCATGGATCATTAATATACATCATATTGATAAAGTTGATTGGCAAAAAGGTTATTTGCAATTGATGGATAAAACAGATGTGCCTATTCTACCCATACTAAAAATGCGGTTATATAACCTTCTCAACAATAATCCTGTGTTTTGTAAAACAAAGGAATGGTTTGACGGAGAATCTTTTAAAAACTAATACGACAATAAATTAATCTGATGCAAA
>CAYFRV010000191.1:0-5712 GCA_964345495.1 uncultured Bacteroidales bacterium
CTGTATGCTGAAAACGAAACTCATCCTTCATCTTCTGCTTTGTGCAACTGCTACTGCAACTGAATTCTTTGCGCCTTCCATTGCGTCCTTACGGTTTTTATTCGATAGTCATTCGGTTGTTCTATATGTTTAGATGTTTGGGAGTTTATTGGTTTCAACGGTTATTTTTTCTTTATACCAATACCTAAGAGCTAAAAGCCAACAGCCAACAGCTTGCTTATTAAAGAACAGCTGGCAATTTTAATATTTATCCCTACTACTGAATGTTTATGCAAAAAAAGAAGGCTGTTTCCAAAAAACAGCCTTCTTTTCTTTGTGTAATATAATTTAAAACGAAATGGAATATTTTATTTGGATATCAATATTTCATTAAGTTTCTCGATCATTTTAGCGACTTCATCATCTTCTTCATAAGGTTCAATATTCTTTTTTATTGTTCCCAGATGTTTGTCAATCTTTGTTGTTACTTCTTCAAACTTTCTTTCCATCTCCTCTTTTTCGTTTTCAGAAGCAGAACGATATTTCATATCCATCTCCATGGTTTTGTCCCGGATATCCTTCATATTTTGATTTAAATCCTTCATCAAATCAAAAGCCTCTTTTTTATTTTCAAGATTCTCTGAGCGTTCTGCAAGAAGCTTCATCTCTTTAATGTCTTCTTGAAGATCTGCCGGTTTTGCTTTATCTGATTGGCAGCCTGAAAACAGGAGCACGCTCAGCAAAAAACTTGTAATTATTGCTAAATGGGTTTTCATAATATTATTTTTTAAACATTTCAAAATGGTTTAACTTTCTGATGTATCTGATGATTGGGTTGCATTTTTGAGTATTCTCATTATTGAGAAGATAAATACACCCGATAATAATGTCAGTACTACCAATAATAGGAAGAATTGCCAAAGCTCTACTATATCCCATAGATTAGCAACAAGCCCGGCAAGAAGGTTACCTATTGCAGTTGCACCAAGCCATCCACCTTGTGCCAAACCGCTAAACCTTGGAGGAGCGACTTTAGCTACAAATGATATACCGATTGGGCTCAGGAACAACTCGGCAATCGTTAGCACAAAATACGTACTTATTAGCCAGTAAGGGCTTAAACCAGTTACATTTTGCAGATGGAATGCTCCAAGCATCATCACAATAAAACCAAGGCCAGTGATGAACATTCCGATTCCTATCTTCTTCGGTGAAGAAGGCTCTTTTCCATTTTTACGTAAATAGTTAAAGAAACCAACAACCAGAGGAGTTAATACTACTATAAATATTGGATTAAAGGACTGGAAAAGCTCTGGTTCAATATTTTCCTGTGCGCTAAAGCCTGAGTAAACACTGTAAGCTATAGCTGCGCCTGCCACAAAGACAGCTGAAGCTATTATTCTTGTTTTCAATGCCACGTTCTTGCGGAACATATAAACTAAACCACCTATTGCAAAAAGTATGGGTATGAATGAAGCTAAGTCAAAGAATAAATAGTCAAATGAACTTACTTTACTAACAGTAAAGTCACGGGCAAACAGGGTTAGTGTAATGCCATTCTGGTGGAATGCCATCCAGAAAAATGCCACGGTAATAAATACAAGTCCAAGAGCTATTAATCGTTTCTTTTCTTCTTCTTTGGACATTTTAACAGTAGTATCTTCTTTTCCTTCTCTTTCTGCTTTTTCTCTTGCCTGTTTTGCAGTAAGGTCAGCATGTTTGTAATACTTTTTAAAGCCAACGAAAACAGCTAGTGAAACAAGCATAGCCGCTGCTGCTATAGCAAATGCAGTGCTGTATCCATAGGATAAAGAATTGGTATAGGTTTGTGCAAATTCTGATATTGTACCGCTAAATCCCATTTCATTCGCGAAATTCTGGATTTTATCAGTGTAATGCACAGCCCCTCCAAAATTCGCCTGGAGTGTGCCAATCATTTTGTCCAGAAAAGGATGAGCATTTGCCTGAAGGCTGGATAAATGCGGCATGGTGTTTTCATAGAGGAAGTCCATTTTCCCTAATACAAATTTAACAGCACCTGTTGCAGCATAAGGAGCCAGAAAAGCGCCTATGTTGATTCCCATGTAAAAAATGTTAAATGCATTATCCCGTTTGGGCCTATACTTTGGGTCATCATAAAGTTTACCCACTAAGGCTTGCAAGTTACCTTTGAAAAGCCCGGTTCCTAAGGATAATGTAAACAAGGCAATAATAATTATAATGAGCTCATATCTCATGGAGAAATAACCTTGTTCCATAAAACCTGGTACGGTTAATATGACTTTTCCAATGAAGGCAATTATAATTCCCCAAAAAATAGTTCTTCCGTATCCCCATCGGTCTGCTATGATTCCTCCAAGAATCGGAAGAAAATAAATACCAAAGAGGAAACCTCCGTAATAATTACCTGCCTCGCCAGCAGAAAATCCAAACCTGGCCTGCAGATACAAAACAAATATTGCCAACATCGTGTAGTAGCTAAACCGCTCACCCATGTTGGCAAAGAACGCGACTAATAGTCCTTTCGGATGTCCTTTTAACATAATTTATTGTTTTTGAGTTAATAATTAATTTCTTCAGTTTTAAAATTGTCCGACAAATATAAAAATCTTTTTTTAGTAGCCAATTCTAATTCGATACACTTCTGTTGCTGTTTTTGCCCTTCCCGATTATGAAGGCTTTTTGATTTTTAAGTGACAATTCACATTTTTTAAGACCCGCTGACAATTTGAGAGTTTAATTGCTGTTATATTTTTCCGGGCCATGTTTTTAATTAATCGAATATACTATTATTTTTGACAGGCAAAGAAAATTTGATTATTCAGTTTTTATACGATAATTTTAATGTGAACAAAAAAATGACATATTTCTAAAAATTACTAATAGCAATTCAAAATAGACAGGAGAGATGAAAATATTAAAATCTTCACAAGTTAAGGAAGTCGATGCATATACGATAGAAAATGAACCCATCTTGTCTGTAAATTTGATGGAGCGGGCTGCCGGTAAATGTACTGAGTGGCTAATGCAACATATTGAAATTGAAAAGCGTTTTTTAATTTTCGTAGGTCCCGGAAATAATGGGGGAGATGGACTGGCAGTCGCCAGACAGCTATCTGAAAATGATAGAGATGTAAAAGTTTACATTGTTAATATCACTGATAAGTTGTCCCCTGATGCAGAGCATAATCTGCAACGTTTAAAAGATCAGGGAGTTGTGGCAATAGATTACCTCAGGAAGGGAGATGCCTGGCCGGAAATTCCTCAAAATTCGGTTGTAATTGATGCGCTTTTTGGTTCGGGATTGAATCGTCCGCTGGAAGGGTTCCCTGCTGAAGTAGTGAAGTTTCTTAACAAAGGAAAACAAACCAGGGTTTCTATTGACATTCCTTCTGGTCTTTTTGGTGAGGATAATTCATCAAACATACCGGAACATATTTTCAGAGCAGACTATACACTGACTTTCCAGTTCCCCAAATTATCATTCGTTTACCCGGAAAATGAGTCGTATGTTGGTAACTGGAAAGTATTAGATATTGGGCTGAGCAGAAAAAAAATAAATGAGATAAATTCTCCTTATTTTTTAATCACAAAGAATTTTGTAAAAAATAATCTTAAAACAAGGAAACGTTTTGCTCATAAGGGGCATTTTGGTCATGTGCTTATGATATGCGGAGCCTACGGAAAAATGGGAGCTGCTGTGCTGGCTTCTAAGGCTGCTTTAAAAACTGGTTCCGGACTTGTTACGGCTCATGTTCCAAAATTAGGATACGATATAATGCAAACAGCGGTTCCTGAGGTAATGATGAGCATAGATACTTCAGATACCTTATTTTCTCATGTCCCCGAACTCAAACACTTTTCGGCAGTAGGAACTGGTCCGGGCCTGGGAATGAGAAATGATACAAAGGAGGCCTTAAAATTGTTATTACAAAAAACTGAACAGCCAGTTGTTTTGGATGCCGATGCATTGAATATGATTTCGGAAAACAGGACACTTTTGGATTTACTACCCAGAAATAGTATTTTAACTCCTCATCCAAAAGAATTTGAGCGTCTGGCAGGGAAAGTGGATGATCATTATGCTCGTATTCAACTTCAACTGGAATTTGCTCAAAAATATAAAGTTTTTCTTGTGCTGAAAGGCGGTAACACAACAATTGCCACACCTGATGGTTTATGTTATATTAATATCACAGGTGATGCCGGTATGGCCACAGCAGGCAGTGGAGATGTTTTAACCGGTATGATAACCTCCTTGCTTGGCCAGGGATACACTCCGGAAATGGCCTGTATTATAGGTGTTTACCTTCATGGCCTGTCAGGTAATATTGCATCAAAACAAATAAGTATGGAAGCAGTTACTGCTTCAGATATCATTCAATATACAGGAAATGCTTATAAATATATGAAAGATGAAAAATATTAGATTTCCATTGCAGTTTGTAATTAGTGTTTTAGTTTTAGCTACACTATTGAGCTACGGTTGTAAAACCGAAGAAAGGGCAACCACTACTGTTAACCCTGTAGATTCTACAAGTAAATTCGAAACAGGTAATTTAATTTATGGTTTACCCCGGACACAACTTTATTTTGATGTTCAGTTAATACGTAAAACTACTATACCTGGACCATACCATTCTTATGGTGAAAAATTATTAGGTATTTCATCCATTCCAAATAAAAAAATAAAAGAGTGGAGTATTAATGATATCAGGATTAAAAAGTCTGAGGACTTAGACTATAATCAATTATATGAAATTAAGCCGAAAGGAGAATTTTCAATTTCACAAAATAATTTGACCAAAAAAGGGTGGATTCTGCCTATAACCAATGAGTTAAAATCATTGCCTGGTAACGATTTTTATCCTCAGATAGAACATCCGAAAGGGGTTGTTTACAAAGACTTAAGCGTTAGAAAGTTTGTGGGTGAAGAAACACAAACAAAATATAAAAATGTCTGGAAAGATTCTTTATATGCTAAGGTTCCTGTAACAGAGACAAAAATTGTAAAAAAATCTAAACAAGAGAAAGCCAGGGAAGCTGCCAGTTTTATTTTTATGATTCGTGAAAAAAGATTTGAATTACTATCTGGTATGTCCGACTTCTATCCCGAAGGTGAAGCTTTAGAAGCAGCTGTTGGTGAATTAAATAGGCTGGAGGATGCTTATCTTTCTTTATTTACAGGTAAAATCTATACAGATACTGTAAATTATACATTATTTGTTGATCCTAAACGAAAAGACACGGAGAATGCAAATATGCTTTTCCGCTTTTCAAAGACCGATGGGATAATAAAACCAGATAAGAATGATGGAGTACCGATTTGGTTAGAATATGAGGTTCTTGAAGAGGGAAGTTTGCTGGAAAATTATTTTAGAAGCAGCATTGAATCTGAAAAAACAGATAATTTTATTTATCGTTTTCCTTGTCATTCTGTTGTAAAACTTAAATATGGCGATGAACTTATCTCAAAAAAATACACGGATATATTCCAGTTTGGCCCACTCGTAAAAATACCTCCTGACTATCTGAATGAGGAAAAGATTATTAAATACCACAAGAAGTAGATAGTAGATGGTACAAAAACTTGCTGTTAGCTTGGCTTTTAGCTGTTAGCCTTTAGTGCAACAGCCAACAACCAAAAGCTAACAGCCAAAGGCCAACTGTTATTTCAGAGAACTGCTGAAGTTTTCTTTGTATTCTTCAAATGATTGATTTTTATAGGCATCT
>CAYFRV010000192.1:0-5704 GCA_964345495.1 uncultured Bacteroidales bacterium
TCGTTTTGGAAACCAGGGATCCCGACCTAAAGCAACATCTATCATGATCTGATGATTGGATACTCCGTCCACTTTCTGAAAGAGGTCACTATGCGATTGGGGAATTCTGGTGTTAGCTTCCAAAAACCAGATTTTATCTTCTTTTTTATTCCAAAAGAATTCAAGATTAAAAGCTGAATTATCAAAACCCACTTGATGTATTACTTTTTCACTAATTCTGGACATATTATCCCGAACGTTTCGTGGAAGTTTTGAAGGATATTGATAACGTGCAAAAGTAGTTCGATTGGGTTCCCGGATAGAATCAATAATCCCATAAGTATGAACATTACCATTAAATACATAACCTTCCAGGGTACATTGACGTCCCGAAATGATTTGCTCTGCAACACAGTGCGAACTGTTTACATTTGCTACTTCAGGAGGTAACTCAATCATATCCAGTAATTGATCAAAAGGCTTAAACAAACCGATATTTTCTCTCAGAATTTTTATAGCCCTGTTGAAATCTTTCTTGTTGTTAATCCGAAACCCTAACTGCGAACCTGTAGATTTGATCGGTTTAACCCAGAAAGGATAATCAAAAAGAATTTGCTCCAGCGGGTTATCATCAAAAGGATTGAATTTAATAAACCCGGGAATATGTTCAGGAATAATTTTTTTCTGTTCCAGACGACTCCAGTATTTATGTTCACACTTAATAACACTCTCGAGACTGGGGCCCGGAACATTAAAACGCTCACACAGGATTGGCACAATAACGCTTACCGGAAAATCCGTATAGCCAACAATTGCATCAATAGTTCCATCGAACTTTTTAAGTTCATTTTCTGCAAGTTCTAGCATGTCAATTAATCGATATTTACCACTATCAATGAGCTGGTGAATATCCAGAAGTCCATAAATGTTATAATTTTCTGCATTTTTCACTGATTGGATCATCCTTAAATTGAAGTCATCCAATCCAATGACAAAAATGTTTTTCTTCATTTGTTTTCCTGTTTTATTATTAATGTAATATTAGTTTATTGGCATTAAGGTCTTTAATTATTTACTCGGAATAAACTTGCGGTCTAATAAATGCAACTTATCACCCGGAACCATAACATGTATGCTGATATTTTCCACGGAAATCATTTCTCCCTCTCTGATGGCCGCCATATTTGTATGCCGGATAGTAGTGCCATCAACAACGATAATTAACCCCGAGCCAATGACTTCCTGGATATCCCCGTTTTTAATAAGCAATGAAGTATCTTCTCCCAAGCCAATTCCCAATACCGCCGGATTGCTTGTTACAGCCTGGAACAAACGACCAAAACGACCCCGTTTAACAAAATGTGTATCAATGATGACATTATCCAGCAAGCCAAAACCACTACTAAATTTAACCTCGCCTTTTCTCATTGCCTCGTGACTACTACCTTCATAAATCATAGTATCGGACATGGCCATGGCTCCGGCGCTAGTGCCGGCAATAACCACAGAAGTCTCTTTATATCTTTTTGAAAGGACATTTAAAAACTCGGTGCCTCCCAAAACTGTAGTCAGCCTTAGTTGGTCTCCCCCGGTAAACAAAAAACCATCAGCTTTATGAACGCGATTGACTTTAGCGGTGGAAGCTGCATCCTCCCGGGTTCTTATATCCAGGTTACCAACATTTTCAAAACCAAGGTTCCTAAAAGCATCTTTATACCGTTTAAAAGACTCTTTTGGAATACCTGAGGCGGTAGGGATAACTTCAATTCTTGCTTTTGCGTCAGGGAGTAATTCACAAAACTTATGCAGTATCTGAGCATTGGTTTCAGGACTTTCTCCGTTAAACAGCTCTTCTTCATTATCTGAATCTAAAGGCAGAGCTACTTCACCGCCAATAACAATGAGAGCTCCTTTTGGATTTTTCATCTATCATAAAACTATAAGGTAATTATTTGTAATTCACCCCTAAATATACAAAAAAACTTCATATCTTTATATAGTATTCACATAAACATTTTTCTTTATTATTTTATGAAAGTTTTAGAAATAAGAGCCCTGAGAGGGCCTAATTATTGGTCTAACTGGCGTCATTATCTTATTGTGATGAAGATTGACCTGGAGGAAATGGAACATTATCCTTCAAACGAAATTAACGGTTTTCCTGAGAGACTGGAAAATCTTATTCCTTCACTTTATGAACACAGTTGCTCCAGGGGCTACGAAGGTGGTTTTATAGAAAGATTAAAAGAGGGAACATGGATGGGGCATATCATAGAGCATATTGCCCTTGAAATACAAATTCTGGCTGGTATGCAGTGCGGCTTTGGGCGCACTCGCGGAGATGGTAAAGAAGGTGTATACAATGTTGTTTTCTCTTATGAAGAGGAAAGAGCAGGTGTTTATGCAGCTAAAGCGGCTTATGCAATTGTGGAAGCGCTAATTGCCAATAAATCATACAACATCGAAAAAGATATCCAGGAGCTCAGACAAATTCGGGAAGACGAAAGATTTGGCCCAAGTACAGCGTCCATTATCGACGAAGCTATGAAAAGAAATATTCCCATACTTCGTCTGAACGAATACTCTCTTGTGCAATTAGGCTGGGGTGTTCACCAACAAAAAATACAGGCCACGATGACAGGCAAAACAAGCAGCATCGGCTTAGAGATTGCATGCGATAAAGAAGAAACAAAAAATATCCTTTACAACAATGCCTGTCCCGTTCCTTACGGATTCGTTATTGATACAGCGGAAGAGCTGCAATCCACAGTTCGCAGAATCGGCTTCCCTTTAGTAATAAAGCCGGTAGATGGACACCAGGGAAAAGGCGCAACCATCAACATAAATACACTAGAGGATGCTCTACAGGCTTTCAAAACTGCACAGGATTTTTCCAGCCGTGTGGTTGTAGAAAAATACATTAGCGGTTTTGATTACAGGATGCTTGTCATTAACAACAAATTTGTTGCTGCTGCCCGGAGAACTCCGGCCCATGTTGTTGGGGACGGTCTCTCTACGATAAATGAATTAATAAGAGAAGTCAACAAAGACCCCCGCAGAGGTTTTGGCCACGAAAAAATGCTTACTGAAATCAAAGTTGACTCTATGACTCAACGACTGCTGGAACAGAAGGGATATACGTTGGATACCGTAATGCCCAAAGGTGAAATATTCTACCTTAAGACAACTGCTAATCTCAGTACTGGTGGAATTTCCGAAGATGTTACCGACACTGTGCACACAACAAATATCTTTATAGCAGAACGGGTATCAAAATTCATCGATTTGGATATTTGTGGAATTGATGTTATTGCTCCAAACCTTACTGAACCCTTCAATGAAACAGGAGGAGCTGTTATTGAAGTTAACGGAGCACCTGGCTTCCGAATGCACCTGTCCCCTACAACCGGCCAACCAAGAAACGTAGCAAAACCAGTTATTGATATGCTTTTTCCATCAGGAAACTCTGGCCGTATACCAATTATTAGTGTAACCGGGACAAATGGCAAAACCACTACAACCCGACTAATTTCTCATATCATGAAAATGAATGGCAAAAAAGTAGGTACAACTACTACGGATGGAATATACATTCAGAATAACCTCATGTACAAGGGTGATTGCTCTGGTCCGGAAAGTGCCCGTTTTGTCCTGCGCGACCCAACTGTTGATTATGCAGTGTTTGAAACTGCGCGTGGTGGTATGTTAAGAGCTGGTCTTGCCTATGATTTGTGTAATGTAGGTGTAGTTACAAATGTAGCTTCCGATCACCTTGGGCTTCATGGAATTCAGACCATGGAACAAATGACACGCTTAAAATCCATTGTTGCGGAAAACATATATGAACACGGATACGCTGTTTTAAACGCTGACGATGATAATGTATATGCCATGATGAAAAACATCAACTCTCAGGCAGCCCTGTTTAGTATGGTAGCAACAAATCCGCGTATTATGGATCATTGCTCTAAAGGAGGGACAGCTGCTGTTTATGAAGATGGATCCATAGTTTTACGAAAAGGCGATTGGTCTATTCCGGTTGAGAAAGTAATTAATATTCCTTTAACACATTCAGGAAAAGCAGCTTTCCAGATTCAAAACGTTCTGGCAGCCTGCCTGGCTGCATTTGTACAGGAAGTTAAAGTAGAGGATATACGTAACAGTCTTCAGACGTTTGTTCCTTCTCCTGCACAATTACCCGGAAGAATGAATGTTTTCACATTTGAAAAATTCAAAATAATTATTGACTATGCTCATAACCCGGCTGGTATGGAAGCGATGGGTAAATTTGTTGTATCACTTGGCTCAGATCATAGCATAGCTATAATTGCTGGTACAGGTGACAGACGAGACGAGGATTTAAAAGATTATAGCAAAGTGGCAGGTGAATACTTTGACGAATTAATTATCTGGGAAGACCAGAGCAGCGCAAGAGGACGTGACAGCAAAGAGGTTATGGAGTTGATTGTAGAAGGAGCTAAAATTAAACCGGGAAACATATTTCAGGTTATTTTAGATGAAGACGAGGCTGTTGACCATGCCTTACTAAAGGCACCACATAATTCCATAATATGCATATTTACCGGCAGAATTGAAGAAATGACAGCAAAAATTAATAAACATAAAGAAAAAGAGCTTGATCTGGAGATCTCAAAAAACGACATTCCAAACCTAAGCTTATTATCTGATTAATAACAGAATAAAATTGGTTATATTTAAATATTAGCAACTATAAAACAATTTAACAGTAGAACAATAACACAATGAAAATAATAACCAAGTTCCCTGAAAGTGTCAGAGTAACCGATCATATTTGGATTCCTTTATCTGACGGAACAAAGCTTGCAGCAAAAACGTGGATTCCCAAATCGGCTGATAAGCATCCAGTTCCTGCTATTCTGGAATTTATCCCCTACCGCAAACGCGATTTCGAGGCTGTAAACGACTCTATTACTCACGGTTACCTGTCTGGTTACGGATATGCTTGCCTGAGAGTAGACTTAAGAGGTGCCGGCGATTCGGAAGGAGTTCTTCGCGATGAATATCTTCAACAAGAACAAGATGATGGACTTGAACTTTTACAGTGGATTGCAAATCAGCCGTGGTGTAACGGCTCAATTGGGATGATGGGAATTTCGTGGGGAGGATTCAATTCGCTTCAACTGGCCGAACTTCAGCCCCCTCAATTAAAGGCCATAATCACAGTTTGTTCCACAGACGATCGTTATGCGGATGATGTTCATTACATGGGCGGTTGCCTATTGGGAGATAACCTTTCCTGGGCTTCAACGATGTTTGCCTATAATTCCTGCCCTCCTGACCCTGCACTGGTTGGTGAAAAGTGGAAAGATATGTGGTTTGACCGCCTGGAAGGAAGTGGTTTATGGTTGAAAAACTGGCTGGATCACCAGCGCAGAGATGATTACTGGAAACATGGTTCAGTATGTGAAGATTTTTCAAAAATCCAATGTCCGGTTATGGCCGTAAGCGGATGGGCTGACGGATACACAAACGCGGTTTTCAGACTTCTGGAGGGATTGAATGTTCCGCGGAAAGGATTAATTGGTCCATGGAGTCACAAATATCCTCATTTCGGAATACCCGGGCCCGCTATTGGCTTTTTACAAGAGATGCTACTTTGGTGGGATAAATGGCTAAAAGGAAAGGAAACCGGAATTATGGAAGAGCCTATGCTCAGAGTATGGATGCAGGACAGCGTCCCTCC
>CAYFRV010000193.1:0-5693 GCA_964345495.1 uncultured Bacteroidales bacterium
GCAATTTCTTCAATACATGCAATTTTCAGACCTTGCCGTTTTTCTATTGTGGAAATGAAATTGGAAGCCTGAAGCAGACTGTCGTGAGTTCCGGTGTCAAGCCATGCCATTCCCCGTCCTAAAAGTTCTACTTTTAATCGTTGCTCATTCAGATAAAGCCTGTTTAGATCGGTTATTTCAAGTTCTCCTCTTGCTGAAGGTTTCAGAGATTTTGCTTTTTCCACCACGTCATTACTGTAAAAGTAGAGTCCTGTTACTGCATAATTTGATTTGGGCTCTTCCGGCTTCTCTTCTATGCTCAGTACTTTCCCTTTTTCATCAAAATCAACCACACCATATCTTTGCGGATCATTCACATAATAACCAAATACTGTTGCGCCGTCTTTAAGTTTGGCGGCATCGTGTAAAATGCTGCTGAAATTATAACCATAGTAAATGTTATCTCCTAAAATCATACACACATTATCATCGCCAATAAATTCTTCTCCTATGATAAAGGCCTGAGCAAGTCCGTCCGGTGAAGGTTGAACTTCATAAGATAGCTTAATTCCCAATTTTGAACCATCGCCAAGTAGGTTCTCGTATAGATGGATCTCCTCAGGGGTTGAAATTATCAAAATCTCTTTGATTCCTGCAAGCATAAGGACTGACAAAGGATAATAGATCATTGGTTTGTCATAAATTGGGATGATCTGTTTTGAAATACTTTTTGTAAGCGGATAAAGTCTTGTGCCTGCACCTCCGGCTAATATAATTCCTTTCATAATTCAAGTTCTTTTTTGAAATAATCAATTGTTTTTTTAAGTCCTGTTTCCAAATTTATTGTTGGTTCCCAGTCAAGTATTTTTTTTGCTTTTGAAATATCGGGTTGACGTTGAACAGGGTCGTCTTCCGGCAAAGGATAAAATTTCAACTCAGATTTTGAATTGGTATAAGAGATGATTTTGTTCGCCAGTTCGATCATGGTAAATTCGCCGGGATTACCAAGATTGATCGGGTTGATGTTTTTATCACTGCTATTCATAAGTCTTATTAAAGCTTCAACTAAATCATCTACATATTGAAAACTACGGGTTTGCTTTCCATTTCCGAAGATTGTAATTGGCTCATTTTTAAGGGCCTGAATGATAAAGTTAGAAATCACTCTTCCATCATTGAGGCTCATCCTTGTTCCATAAGTATTAAAAATCCTTGCAATCCTGATGTTTACATTATTTTGTATGTTGTAATTAATAAACAACGATTCTGCACATCTTTTCCCCTCATCATAGCATGATCTTGAGCCTATTGGATTTACATTTCCCCAGTAGTCTTCGGTTTGAGGATGAATTGCCGGATCGCCATATACTTCGCTTGTTGAGGCTTGTAATATTTTTCCCTGAATTCTTTTTGCCAGACCAAGCATGTTTATCGCTCCCATGACGGATGTTTTTATTGTTTTTATGGGGTTATACTGGTAATGAATTGGTGAGGCCGGACAAGCCAGGTTATATATTTCATCAACTTCAGCAAAGTAGGGTTGGGTGATATCATGACGGATCAACTCAAAAAAAGGGTTATCCATTAAATGAATGATGTTTTTTTTGGAGCCTGTGAAATAGTTATCCAGGCATAAAACTTCATTTCCTTCATTTAATAATCTTTCACAAAGATGTGATCCAATAAATCCGGCACCTCCTGTAACAAGTATTTTTTTCATTGATAAGAAGTTAAATATTATTCTAACGTACACAAAGATTATAAATTTCTTTGAATAAAATGGGATTCTTGTACTTTTATTTATTGATTGTAGCTTAAAAACAATTGAATAAATTGTAATTGATGAGGAACTTTTTTTACCTTTTTCACGTACTAATAAGTTTGAAGTCAATAGTAAATAATGAGTTATGATAAATTGGACAAAGAAATTTCTGCTTACAGTTCCACTTTTGGTTGTTTTTATGATGGGATTTTCACAGGAAGGCGTACTGACTATCAAAGGAGCTGTTGAAAAAGGTAAGGAACCTCTGAATAATGCTCAGATAACACTTTATCAGGGTTCTGATGAGATAAAAACAATTCGTACTGGCCGGGATGGAGAATTTAGTCTAGACATGGAGATCAATAAGGAGTATACTGTGGAATTCTCAAAAGAAGAGTTTGTCAGTAAAAAAATCTTTGTGAATGCTAATGTGCCAGAGGATCAGGGAGGAACCTGGATGGTGGAGTTTTCCATGGGTCTGTTTAAGATGTACCCGGGACTGGATGTTTCTGCATTAGATAAACCCATCACAAAAATTTTATATAACGAAAGAGAGAACGGGTTTACCTACGATTATAACTATACTGAAAAGATGATGGCCAAGGTTGATAAAATAATGCGGCAGTTGGAAAAATTGAAGGAAGAAGCATACCGTAAAATTATAAGAAAAGGGGATGATCATTTTGATAAAGAAGAATATGAGGAGGCCATAACCTATTTTAAAAAAGCCTTGGACCAACGTCCTGATGACCGCTATCCGAAAAAAAGACTAAAAGCAGCAAGAGAGCAACTTGAAGAAAAGCAAAAGCGACAAACGCTTTATGAACAGGCAATTACTAGAGCAGATAATTTATTTGAGCAGGAGGAATATAAAAAGGCGCGAAATACTTACAGTGAAGCAATTGGATATAATTCTGAAAAAGATTACCCCAGAAAACAGATAGAAAAAATTGACAATATACTTAGTGAACTTAGAGCGCAAAGGCAGAAGCAACAGGAGAAAAATCGTAAATACAATGCGTATGTGAAAACGGCTGATGATCAGTTTGGTGCTGAGAAATATTCTAAAGCAAAAAGTAATTATCAAAAAGCCTTAAATATTTTCTCTGATAAGCAATACCCAAAGCAACAGATAGATAAAATAAATGGGCTTTTGGCAGAGCAGCAAAAGCAAAAAGAAAGAAATCAAAAATATCAGCAAATTCTCGCAGATGCTGATGATTTATTTGACAGCGAAAAATATATTCAGTCTAAAAGTAAATACAATGAAGCACTGCAGATGAAACCCAATGAGACTTATCCTCGCAATCAGATTGATAAGATTGATCAGATTTTAGCCGATCAAAAACAAAAAGAACGAAAATATGCGAATCTTATAGATAGTGGGGATAAGGCATTTCAGGAAGAAAATTATAAGAATGCAAGAGCGGATTATGTTGAGGCACGGGAAATAAAACCGCAGGAGAATTACCCTAAACAACAGATCGATAAAATCGACCAGTTATTGGCGGAGCAGAAGGCAGAACAGGAAAAATATAAAAATAATATTCAGAAAGCTGACAGAGCTCTTCAATCTGAAAAATATAATGAGGCAAAATCCTTGTATTCAGAAGCTTTATTTATTAAACCGAATGAGCAATATCCAAAGGATCAAATAGATGAGATAGACCGGATTCTTTCTCAGCGGCAAGCAGAGGAAGAAAACTATGAGAATGCAATTGATCAGGCTGACAAATATTTTGAAGGTGAAAAATATGAATTGGCTAAGAATTCTTATCAAAAGGCGCTTTCAATAAAACCTTCGGAGCAGTATCCTGAAGACCAGATTTCTAAAATCGAACAAATTCTGAAACAAAAAGCTCAAAATGCAGAAAAATATAAAAGTCTAATTGCTGAAGCGGATAAAGCTTTCGATGAAAAAGATTATACTTCTTCCAAAAAGAAATACCAGGAAGCTTTGAAAGTAAAGTCAGGTGAACAATATCCGCAACAACGCATTGAAAAAATTGATCAGATCCTTGCTGACCTTGAAGAAAAGCGCCAAAAAGAAGTTAAGTATAATAATACCATAAAACAGGCAGATGCAAAATTTAATGAGGAGAATTATGCCCAGGCCAAAGATCTATATTCAGAGGCTCTGTTTATTAAACCCGACAAGCAATACCCCAAAGATCAAATAGATAAGATTGATCAGATTTTAAGTGAGCAAAAAGCTGAAAACGACCAATATGCCAATGCTATAGATAATGGTGACAGGTATTTCAATCAAGAGAGTTACAAACAAGCAAGAACCGCTTATCAAAATGCTTTAAATATTAAACCCGGAGAACAATATCCTCAGCAGCAAGTGGATAAGATCAATGAGTTGCTTGAGAAACAAGCAAGAATTGACAAAGAATATAAAAACCTTATAAGTCAAGCCGATAAGCAATTTAATAGCGAGCAGTACTCAAACTCAAAAAACAATTATCAAAAAGCCTTAGAATTAAAACCATCCGAGCAATATCCGAAGAAACAGATTCGAAAGATTGATGATATTTTGAACGAATTGGCTGAGAAAAAAGAGGAAGAGGACAAGTACAACAATTATATTGATAAGGCTGACAGGGCTTTTGACAGTGAAAACTATTCTTCTGCGAAATCTTTATATTCAGAAGCGTTGTTTATTAAACCCAATGAACAATACCCCAAAGATCAAATAGATAAAATCGATCAACTCCTTGCTCAACAGGAAAGAGACAGAGCAAAACAAAGAAAGCAGGAGAAAGCTTATAATGAGGCTGTTAAAAAGGGTGATGCAATGTTTTCAATGGAAGAGTTTGAACAGTCAAAGCAAGCTTATAATGAAGCATTGTCAATTAAACCTCAGGAGGCCTATCCTCAAAAGCGGATTGACAAAATCAATGATATTCTGGCTGAGCAGGAAGCTTACAAGCAGGCAATAGCGCAGGGAGATCAATTATTTGATTCGGAAAATTATAAGCAGGCGAAATCAGCCTATCGCAAAGCACTTGAGATTAGAACCAATGCCAGTTACCCCAGTGAGCAAATTGACAAGATTGATAACATCCTTGCAAGGGAAATGGCGCAAAAGAGAAAACAGGAAGCCAGGAATAAAAAATATCAGGATGCAATCAATACAGCGGACCAATTGTTCCGGGTAGAGGAGTATGAAGATGCTAAAACTGCTTACAACAAAGCCTTAGAAGTTAAGCCAGATGAAGAGTATCCGGAAAATAAAATCAATGAAATTGACAGAATTCTTAAAGAACGACAGCAGGCAGAAGATAGGGCCTATGAGCGTGCCATTGCTAAAGCTGATGATTTAATGGATGAGGAAGAATATGAAAAAGCCCGCAAAAATTACAAAGATGCATTGGATGTGAAACCGGATGAAGATTATCCTGCAAATCAAATTCAGAAAATAGAGCGAATTTTAGCCCAATTGGAGCGTGAGCGGAAGGAACAGGAAAGGAAAGATCGTTTGTATGCAGAGGCGATAGAAAAAGCAGATAACAATTATAAATCAAATAAATTTTATAGTGCAAAAGTTCAGTATCGAAAAGCGCTCGAATATAAACCCGGTGAACAATATCCTAAAAAACGGCTTAAGTTGATTGAGCGCAGACTGGAGAATTTTGAAAAAGCAGAAAAAACTGACAGTAAAGAAACAGGAAGGAAGGATGATCAAAAAGAAAATAAGCGGGAAAAGAACGAGCCTAAAGAATTTAATTTTGAAACCAGTAAGGCTAAAGAGGCTTATTTGAGTGAACTAGCTAAAGAATATCCTGAGGGTGTTACAGTTGAAAATTATGACCTTGGAAACAAAAAAATTAAGAGGGTTATTGTTAATTATGATGGTGTGGCAAAAGATTATAGACGGGTAAAGCATTCGTGGGGAGGTACCTTTTACTTCAGGAATGGCCAGGATATTTCAAAACACGTGTTCAAT
>CAYFRV010000194.1:0-5691 GCA_964345495.1 uncultured Bacteroidales bacterium
TTTGTGCTCTGAAACTTTCTCCTATTCTCCCCGTATATTACAATGCTCAATTAAACAGGATATGGGTTTAAAAATAGAAGCAAAAGAAGATACGCCTTTTGTAGAACTTGACGAAAGCGGTAAAATACGTATTGAAGGCAGATCGCTGCCTGAAAATGTCTCATTGTTCTATAAGCCAATTATAGAATGGATTCAGCAATATATCAAAGACCCGGCTGAATTCACATACATTTATATTTTTCTTATCTATTATAACAGCAGTTCTTTTAAATGTATTAATGACATCCTGTATTGCCTTAATGAAATCTACCACGATAATAATATGCAGGTGAACTGGGTATATGAAGAGGATGACATGTCAATATATGATACAGGCAAAGAATTGCAATCTCAACTTAACATCCCCTTCAACCTGATAGAAGAACCCGTTTTAGAAAAGAAGAATAAACTTCGTACTATTAAAAACCTGATTACCGGAAAAGTTATCCAGGTGTCCAATCAATATTGGGATATGATTGTCCGCACCGGTCACCAAAAAGATTTTCAGGTAATGGATGACTAAAGAGCTTTTATCAAAATCTTTAATTTTTTTTTATAACGTATTGATTTTATAGTTAAATTTATTGTCCTTGTTTATTTATTATTTTAATATTTATGTCGGAAGAGGACGATAAAATAGCTGTTGTTGAAAAACTTTCCAGCTTGCTGGCTTATCTTGTTGAGTTAAAAAACCAGGGCAAGTTTCAGTGGGCAATAGAATTGATTGACAGTACATTTCTTGAATATTTTAGTCTGGATTGCTCAAATTCAATTCAATTTTCAGAAGAATTTCTTACCTATTTCTTTGAGCAGTATAAGGATTCAACTCCTGATTTACTCTCACGTCTGGCCGACTTATTTAATGAAAGAGGCAACTTACTCTATACACAGAACAGATTTAAAGAAAGTAAGAACACGCTGTCAAATGCCCTTACAATTTATTTTTTCCTGAATGACAAACAGGATTTATTTTCCTTTGCCCGCATGAATAAGATGACAATGATCAATGAAAAATTAGCACAAATAGACGTTAAGATTAATAGTTAGGCAAATTTAGAAGTAGAGGTAAAAATTATAATTAGCATTAGTTTTCTAATAAGCAGTAAGCTATTAGCTTTTGGCTGTTGGCTGTTAGCAAAAAAAATAGTAGTCGTCTGAACAACTAAACTCCTAAACATCTAAACAATAGAACAATTGAATGACTATCAAATGACCAGTGAATTAAACCGTAAGGTTAACAGGGGCAGCAGCCAGTGTGAATGAGTAAATAGCAAGACCGAATGTTAGAAAATTCTCTGCCAAGAGCTAAAGGCTAAAAGCAAAAGGCAAAAGCAGGCTGCCTTCTGCTTACTTATTGGCAAATTGATGGCAATTATAATATTTGTCTCTACTTCTTAATGTGCCTGGTTAGAAGAATTTATTATCTTTCCGCTGCTCATTGATTATGTCCATATACTTTTCGTTGTTAGTCTCATATCCGGGTTTTTGCAGTAATGCGAACATGTTGTTTTTATACGATTCTACGCCGGGTTGGTTAAAAGGATTAACGCCTAGTAATTTTCCGCTTATTGCACATGCTTTTTCAAAAAAGTAGATAAGCTGTCCAAGGTTATAAGCGTTGTTCGCAGGCAGGGCAAGGCATATATTCGGCACATCTCCATCCGTGTGCGCTAACCTTGTGCCGGCCTCTGCCATAATGTTAATCTCGTGAATCCGTTTTTCTGAAAGGTAATTTAAGTTATCCAGATCGTCTTCATTCGATGGCACTGTCAGGCAGTTTTCTGTAGAGTATAAAGAAATAATGGTTTCAAAGTGCATTTTTTGTCCTTCCTGAATGTATTGGCCTAAAGAGTGAAGATCTGTAGTGAACTCCACAGTAGCAGGGAAAATGCCTTTCCCTTCTTTTCCTTCACTTTCTCCGAAAAGTTGTTTCCACCATTCCATCATGTAACGAAGTTTGGAGTTGTAAACTCCAAGTATTTCAACCGATTTCCCCTGTTTATAAAGTTCATTTCGCATTGCCGCGTAAATAGCAGCCGGATTTTTTTCAAATTCTATATCGGAAGTTGTTACATGGCGCATATTTTCAGCACCTTCAATTAAATCGCGAATGTTTATGCCTGCAATGGCGATGGGAACTAGTCCTACCGGTGTCAATACAGAATATCTTCCACCAACGTCATCAGGAATAACAAAAGTTTTAATACCTTCATTGTTGGCAAGCGTTCTCAGTGCACCCTTTTCTTTATCTGTTATAGCAATGATCCGTTTGGCTGCTTCCTCCTTCCCTACTTTTCTTTCCAGATGTTGCTTAATGATACGAAAAGCAATCCCGGGTTCTGTAGTTGTTCCCGATTTTGAAATGACAACTACACCGTAATCTTTGTCTTCAAGTTCTTCCAGCAATTCATAATGATAGTCTTCGTCAAGATTGTGTCCGGCATAGTAAATATCGGGAATGTTTTTATCTTTCTTTTTGAAAAACGGAGAAAGAGCGTGTATTACTGCTTTAGCTCCAAGATACGAGCCACCGATACCTATGAAAACTACACTATCATATTTATCTCTAAAAGCACGTGCGGTGGTTTCAATGTTTTCGAGCAGTTCATTGTCGATCTCTTCGGGTAAGTTGAGCCAACCCAGAAAAGATTCAGGATCATCAGTGTTCTGCTCCATATCTTTTATGATTTCTTTAACCTGAGAACTGTATTTTTCAGCTAAATCTATGTCAATAAATGGTTTAGCGTCTTGGGTATTAATGTGTACCTGGCTCATAGTTAATTATTTTAGTTTGTTTGAAAGTAATTTAATTTCAACAGAAGGTGAAATTTTTTCATAGAGTATATTGTAAACCGCATTGGTAATGGGTATAGAAGCGTTATAATCTTTATTGATGTCATATATGCTTTTTGTTGCATAGTAACCTTCAGCAATCATATTCATTTCCAGTTGTGCTGATTTTACGGAGTAACCTTTTCCAACCATATTCCCAAAGGTACGATTTCTTGAGAATTGAGAATAAGCCGTAACCAAAAGATCTCCCAAATAAACAGAATGATTCAGATCGCGGGAAATTGGGTGCACGGTGTCAACAAACCTTTGGATTTCCTGCATTCCGTTTGCTATAAGAACAGCCTGAAAATTATCTCCGTAACCTAATCCGTGACAAATGCCCGCTGCAATAGCAAAAATATTTTTAAGTACGGCGGCATATTCGGTTCCGTATATATCATCAGAGACATTCGTTTTCATGTAGTGAATTTTGAATAATTCAGCTATCAGATTCCTGTTTTCTACATTTTGGGATGAAACAGTCAGATAAGAGAGACGTTCCAGTGCCACTTCCTCTGCATGACAGGGTCCGCTGATAACTACGAATGAACTTTTGGGAACATCAAAATGTTTTTCGAAGAAATCTGCAATAATCAGGTTTTCATCGGGGATGATGCCTTTAATAGCAGAAACAATAATTTTATTCTTCAATGGTTCCTTCAGGTCTTTCAGTGCCTTTTTTAAAAAAGCAGCGGGAATAGCAAATATTAAAACGTCCGAGTCTTTGGCAATTTCATTTGTGGAATGATAGAAATTAACATTGTTAGTGTCAATCTTTACATCACTCAGGAAATTTTTATTGCGCTGGTATTTAAGGATGTATTTTACGTTTTCTTCATCCCGCATGTACCAGTTTATATTGTGCCCGTTTCCCAGAAGGATTTTGACAAGGGCGGTAGCCCAACTACCGCCACCCAGAATACCTATTTTGGCATGTGTTGCCATAAATTTGATTTTGTTATTCTTGTTCTAACCAGCCTTTAACTTCTTCCAATGAAGGATTTGTAAGTCCTAGTTTGTGTTTTTTATTCATTCCGCAAATCTGATTGTGAAGTTTGCCGGGTTTTTCCTGTTTGAGTTTTTCAACAGTTGGATAGCCCGATTTTTGGATGACTTCTATCCATTCTTCTGGTATGCCCAATTCAGTGAATTTTTCCTTACCGTCTTTTTGTGCCTTTTGTTCAGGCCGCATTTGTGGGAAGAACAGCACATCCTGAATAGAATGAGCGTTTGTCATGATCATGGTGAGCCTGTCAATTCCAATCCCAAGTCCTGCTGTGGGCGGCATTCCAAACTCTATTGCTTTCAGGAAATCTTCATCCATCATCATTGCTTCTTCATCGCCTCTTTTGCTTAGCATAAGTTGTTCTTCAAACCGGTTTCTCTGATCAATCGGGTCATTCAACTCTGAATAAGCATTACAGATCTCTTTCCCGTTACATATAGCTTCGAAACGTTCCACCAAACCTTCTTTAGTGCGGTGTTTTTTAGCCAGTGGCGACATTTCAATCGGATAGTCGGTTATGAATGTGGGCTGGATAAGCTTTGGTTCGCACATCTCTCCAAAAATTTCATCGATCAGCTTCCCTTTGCCCATGCTTTCATCTACTTCTATGTTGAGTTTTTTAGCTGTTTCCAGCAGCTCTTTTTCTTCCATTTTTGATATGTCAATTCCTGTGAATTCTTCGATCGCTTCGAACATGGTATATCTTTTCCACGGACGTTTGAAGTCCACAAGATTTTCACCTACCTGGATTTTGGTTTTTCCGTGCATGTCCATGGCAATTTTTTCGATCATCGCCTCAACTGCGTCCATCATCCAGTTGTAGTCCTTGTAGGCTACATAGAGTTCCATTTGGGTGAATTCAGGATTGTGATACCTGTCCATTCCTTCATTACGGAAGTCTTTGGCAAATTCAAAGACCCCTTCAAAACCTCCGACGATGAGTCGTTTTAGGTACAGTTCATTTGCGATACGCAGATATAAAGTCTGATCCAGCTTGTTGTGATGGGTTTTGAACGGGCGTGCTGCCGCACCGCCGTATATCGGTTGCAGAATGGGTGTTTCGACTTCCAGATAACCCTTGTCATTCAAGAAACTTCGCATGGATTGAACCAGGCGTGATCTTTGTATGAAGGTATGGCGGCTTTCCCGGTTTACAATTAAATCGAGATAACGCTGGCGGTACCTTTGTTCCGGGTCGCTGAAGGCATCATACACCTTACCGTCTTTTTCTTTGACTATGGGCAACGGGCGGACAGATTTACTTAAAACTGTAAATTCTTTCACATTTATTGAAGTTTCGCCAACTTTTGTTTTGAAAACATCTCCCTTTACCCCGATTATGTCGCCAATATCAAGCAATTTTTTGAATACCTGATTGTAAAAGGTTTTATCCTCTCCCGGGCAAACATTGTCTCGTTTGACATATATCTGGATACTGCCATTTTCATCCTGTAATTCAGCAAAAGAAGCATTTCCCATTATTCTCCTGTTCATTATTCTTCCGGCTATGCTAACATCCTTAAAATTTTCCTTTTCCGGGTCAAAATTGTTTAAAATCTCCTGTGAAGTGGTATTAATTTCATATCCCTCTGCCGGATAAGGGTCAATATTGATTTCTCTTAGTTGTTCCAGTGATTTTCTTCTCTGAATTTCTTGTTCGCTCAATTCCATCATCGACATAATGTTCTGTTTTGTTTGTAATTTTTTGCAAAGATAGAATTTTTTAGTGGTTTATGAATCAAATTCCTGGAAACGAAAAACGTCATTCCTTGTAATCCCTTTTATTCTGGTGATATTGTTATTTTTAGCGTTTG
>CAYFRV010000195.1:0-5681 GCA_964345495.1 uncultured Bacteroidales bacterium
CCTGGCGTTTTTCCCGGTATGTAAATTCAAAAAGGTAAACTGTCATAACTACCCATGAGCATGATGATGGCCAAGATCATGTAACATGAACAGGCTATGCTGTAATGTGGGAATAATCACTTCCAGGTATTCCTTTACTGCCTTCGAACTTCCCGGAAGTGCATAAATAATTGTGTTCCCGGAAATTCCGGCAACAGAACGACTTAATAATGCATTGGGATTATCTTTGCCGTATTTCAGCCGTACCATTTCCATGATGCCGGGTAATTCTTTATCAAAAAAAGGACTCAACGTTTCCGGCGCAATGTCACGACTTCCGATACCTGTGCCTCCGGTGGTGAATACAAAATCAACGTTTTCAGTTTTGGCTTTTGTAACCAATTCCGATAACCTTTTTGGATCATCGGGAATAGTTATCCTTTCAACAGTCGATCTTTTGGTTGTTTTAGAAAAATAATCTTCAAGTTCTCCTGCAATGAGTTTCCCGCTCTTATCCTCATAAATTCCTTTTGACACCCTGTCGCTCAGGGTAATCACCCATCCTTTAATCGTTGCGGGGATATATTCAATCTTATCTCCCTGTTGAATGTTTCCGGTACGAAGGACTCTGCAGAATATACCCTCTTTCGGCATGGCACATTTTCCAACTTCACGATAAATAGCACAACCGTCACCATGGCACTTTTTGCCTATTTGAGTAACTTCCAGTTCGAAATTCTCACCTCTAAACCGGTCAAATATATCGACACCGGTTAACTCCATCCCTTCAATCGTGAGATTTTCGGCAAATTCACCGAATTCAATATTTCTCCCCTCCTTTTCATTAAAATTCCTGATGCTTTCCGCAGACATTATGCTTATCTGCCTGTGCCACGGACCACTATGCGCATCGTCTTTTAGTCCTTCACTAGTAACTTCGCTACTTTCAACGGGTCGTTTGATCGTTCCTTTCTCTTTGGAAATATTGATTGACCGGATAACCAATTCTCTACTATTATTATTCGTCATTTTCTATATCTTCTTTTCTTTTTTCAACCAGGCGAATATTTCCGATTTCCATATCGCCATCTACTGCTTTGCACATATCATAAACAGATAGCAATGCCGCATTAACAGCCGTCAGAGCCTCCATCTCAACTCCTGTCTTCCCGGTATATAAAGCTTCGGACCGGATCCATACGCCCTGATCAGTTAAATTAGCTGTAACATGTATCTGATCTACGGGCAAGGGGTGACATAGTGGAATCCACTCGCTGGTGCGTTTTGCAGACTGAATACCTGCAATTTCTGAAACTGTCAGAACATCGCCTTTTTGCATTTCGTTTTTGCGAATTAGTTCCACAGTCTTTGGTTGCAGCTGAATAAAACCTTCGGCCCGGGCAATACGTTTTTGTATCTTTTTCTGCCCCACATCCACCATCTTTGCTTTACCTTCTTTATCTGTGTGTGAAAACTTCGTCATGCTGTGTTTTTATTCTTATAAAAAATGTATTCTTTCGTCCAGCGCGAAAATAAAAGATTAGAATACAAAGTAAATAAAAATTCTAACCGCCCATTCTATAGAATGTACAAGACTCATTTTTTGACCCGGTTAAAGGCTTATTTTCCAATGCTAGTTTTAATGCTCTTTCTATCCCCAATTGCCGGATATCATATTCCTGGTTACTAAACAAGCAAGGTTTCAGTTTTCCGTTAGCTGTAAGGCGCAATCGGTTGCAAATTTTACAATCGCCTCCTGCTCCACCTTCAACAACCGAAAATTCACCCTTCTCCAGGTTCATTTGATGAATAAACCGCAGACTATACCCATGCTTGTTGCAATATTCCCTTAATTGACTTTTATCCTGTTCATCTGTAAGATCATTCAGTACCATGTTAATTTTAACAGGATTCAGTCCAACTTCATCAGCCTTCTGTATTCCCTTTAAAACATCGTTCAAATTTCCACCGCGCGTAATTTTTTTATATTTTTCTGCATCCAGTGTATCAAGACTGACATTGACACGGTTTAATCCTGCATCAGCCAGTTGTTTAGCATATCTATCCAGTAAAATTCCGTTTGTGGTTATGGATAAGTCCTTTACACCATCTATTTCAGAAATCATCTGCACTAAAGAAGTAATATCTCTTCGAATAAGTGGTTCGCCACCTGTCAGTCTGATTTTTTGCACGCCTCTTTCTGTAACAAATTTTACAATCTCAACAATCTCTTCATAAGACAGTATATTCTCATGTTGAAATAATGGCACACCATTTTCAGGCATGCAATAGAAACATCTCAGATTGCACTTATCTGTCACAGATATCCGCAGATAATTTATATTTCTGTTATATTGATCGAACATTTATTACTTCATCTTTTTGAAATCCATGAAATCCTACAGGAATACAAATAAAACCATCCGCCTCATTTAATGCATGAATATGGCCTGAACCATGATAATGAACCGGATAAATTTTTCCTTCTTTAATTTTTACAGGTTTCCAACTATCCCGGTCAGAAACTTTGACCGTAAGCTTCTCTCCCATTGGCAGTTTCCATTCAACTGGATGATACTCCGTGTTCATCATTTTAAAAATCAATGGTTTAACCAACATATCGAACTGTAAAAATGAAGAAACAGGGTTACCCGGTAATCCGAACACCACATGGTTTCCTTTACGTCCGAACAATGTCGGCTTCCCTGGTTTCATGGCAATATTATGAAACAATATTTCCACGCCAAGAGATTCAAGCATAGCAGGCACAAAGTCATAGTCGCCCATTGAAACTCCGCCTGTAATTAATGTTATATGATAATTTTGAAGCGAATCTCTGAGTTCTTTCTTTAGTTGCTCTTCAGTATCTTTGACTATACCGGAATAACCAGCTTTAATTCCAATGAATTGTAATTGAGCAGCTAATTGCGAAGCATTTGAGTTACGAATTTGAGATGGTTCAGGTTTCATATCGGGCTCAACCAACTCATCTCCGGTAGTTAAAATGTTAACCGAAGGTTTTTTGCGAACCTGCGGGTTACTGTATCCTACCGATGCTAAAATAGCTACATGCTGGGGAGCTATTAGCGTACCTTCGTTCAAAATAACCTCGCCTTCTTTGAAATCTTCTCCTTTATTTGCAATATTCGATTTTCTACCGGTACGCAGAATGTTAATATTTCCGCTTTTTGCTGTTTCCGTATCTTCGACCATGACAACCCAATCCGCTCCCTCAGGAACTTCAGCGCCAGTCATAATTTTAGAACATTTTCCCTTTTCAATAGCATATTTTGGTTTAGCTCCGGCAGCTATTGTTTCCAACACTTGCAACTCCTGTCCTGTCCCGGGACTATTGCATGCAAAGCCATCTACGGACGACTTAAAAAATGGCGGCATGTCACGGTCAGCTTTTACATCTTCAGCCAACACGTAAGAAGTCGCCTGATTCAGTAAAACAGAGCCCTTTTCCATTAAAGAAGCGTTATCTGATACTATCTTATGTGCTTTATCAAATGAAATCATAGTAATTATTTAACAAAAAACCCATATATCTTGTTCTATACAAATTGAGTTATCAATATTTTTAAAATCGGCACTCCCTGTTTCGACTTCCATATCGGAAAGTGCCCTAAAATCACTCGCTTTTTTCTTCTCATTCGTTGATAAACTATGCACAAAAATAAATAATCCCGGCAAAATATAATTACGTAAAGAAGTTGATTCTACTACTGCAAGCCCCCCTTCGCTTTTTATTTCATACAACAAATCGATAACCTTATTAATTTCTGATTGCATAATGGCAATAAACCAGCTTTTTTTAGCCCCGGCAGCCAAAAACTTTCCACTATCTTTTGCTCCTGGCTCTTCTTCTTTGATAATAAAGGTTCCATCATCCGAAGCATCAGGATAGTGTGAAAGCAAATCATTTTTATCATCATAGATTGCAAGTTTGACCGCAGATATGGAATGCTTTTCTCCATAGGATTCGATAAGCCGGCAAATAAGAGAGGTTTTGCCGGTTTTTCTGGAATTACTTCCAACCAACAGAACATTAGGGAATTCAGGTAACATAAGCATAGAATTTATTATTTAAAAGTATGAATTTTTTCCCGTTTAGAAAAACTAAAAAAATTTTGCATACAAACATTTCAAACGTTTTCATTCCATTAATAATTTCCCTATCTTTAGTTGAAATATCTTACCTATAAAAAATACCCGATGAATCAACAGGAAATATACAGGGACCTTCTGGATTATATGTCAGATAACCTGAAGACCTTACCTGATAAACCAGATGAGACTCCCCAAAAGACCCTTCATGCCTTATGGCTTTTCAGCTGCGGAAATTCAGAAAAGCAACAAACCAAACCTCCATACCCCCTCCCCGAATTAAATGAAAAATCATTTTCTCTTCTTCAAAAACTGGTTCAGCAAAGAATAAAAGGTACACCCCTTGCTCATTTGACAGGTATGGAAAATTTCATGAATATTGAATTCAAAGTGGATTCACGGGCGCTTATCCCAAGAAAAGAAACAGAATTATTGGGATATGCAGCATTGGAAATTATCAATAAAATTGCAAATAAAGAACCTGTGGTGAATATAATTGATGTCTGCACAGGAATGGGAAATTTAGCACTGGCATTTGCCTATCATCAGCCTAAATCAAAAGTCTGGGCTTCTGACCTTTCTGAAGACGCTGTTATGCTGGCTCAACAAAATGCTCAAAAGCTCGATCTTACAGAGAAAGTAACATTTTTCACGGGAGATCTTCTGGAACCATTGTCCAGTGAAAACTTGTTTGATTCAATTGATGTGTTAACCTGCAATCCACCTTATATTTCCACGGCGAAAGTTGAAAAAATGCCTGATGAAATATCCAAACACGAACCTAAAATGGCATTTAACGGAGGATCAATAGGATTACAAATCATATTCAGATTAATAAATGAAGCACCTGCCTTTCTAAGAAATAACGGATGGCTTTGCTTTGAGGTAGGGAGTGGACAAGGTGAAGGATTATTAAAATTTGTAAAAAGAAAGGAAGCTTTCAGCCGTATTGAAACTGTTAACAACGAAACAGGAGATATTAGGACTATCTTAGCTCAAGTGAAAAAATAGGGAAATTTAGCAGGCAGATTCAGAAGAAGAGGCAAAAATTATAATTAGCATCAATTTTCTAATAAGCAGTAAGCTATTGGCTATTAGCTGTTGGCTGTTAGCACAAAAAAATAGTAGTCGTCTAAACATGAAAACTCCTAAATAATTAAACAACTCAACAATGAGTGACTAATGAAAAAAATCGCAAGGTGACAGTGAGCTGTTAGCTAGTGGCTGTTAGCTATTAGCACAAAGAAATAGTACTCGTCTAAACAACTAAACTCATAAACATCTTGGCATCTAAACAATAGAACAATTGAATGCCCGCCGAATTAAACCGTAAAATTAACAGTGGCAACAGCGGGCGTGAATGAGTAAGTAACAAGACGGAATGTTAGAAAATACGCTGCCAAAAGCTAAAGGCTGAAAGCAAAAGGCAAAATTTGCCATAACAGAAGGCAGGTATGATGAAAATTAAACGCCTGCCTGACAGGAATAAATACGGTTTTTTTATAAAATTTACAAATCCCTTGCGTTTACTGCTGAGGCTTTAAAACTTACCCACACTTTTTTACCTTTATCCAGGTGAAAACGCTGATAGC
>CAYFRV010000196.1:0-5667 GCA_964345495.1 uncultured Bacteroidales bacterium
ATTCAGGCTAAGGCTAAGGCTAAGGCCGGATTCAATTAGTGTTGTAGTTATGATTTATACTCTTATTTGTTTCGATTGCTTTTATTAATTTGTTTAGTTCGCTGATTATCATTTTTAAGTGTTTGATTAAGGCTTCCACAATTTTATTGCTTTTAATAAATTCTAATTCATGGGATATAATTATTTGACTGTGGATTTCATAACAGCTTCCTCTTGATATTTTGTAGAATCTTGATTTATCTCTGGATTCATATCTGCCATAGCCTTCGGCAATATTATTCGTGATTGAAGTTGCAGCTCTTCTCATGTCAGAGATAAGTCCATATTTTTCTGCAGAAGGAAAGTCTTCTGTAATCGCGTAGATGTTTTTCACAAGTTTCAATCCTTGCTGCCACACTGTCATATCAGTAAAATCATTTTTCGCCATACTCAAATAAATCTATAGATAAATAATTTTTCATTCCTAGTCCTTAGCCTTAGCCTTAACCTCAACCTTATATTACCAATTATAATCCGGCATATTCCAGTCTTTGATGATTTTTTTCTGATTTGCTTTGTACCAGTCGAAATTATCTGCGTATTCGTTTGCTCCTTCGGCTCTGCCTTCACGGATGCGTTTTTTGAGTTGATTAAATCCGGCCAGTAAAGCTTCCGGTCTTGGCATACATCCTGCCACATAGACATCAACTGGCAGATAGTAATCTACCCGGTTGATGGTATTATAGCTGTCCCAGTACATGCCTCCATTAATTGTACAACTTCCAAGTGCTAAAACAAATTTGGGCTGCATCATTTGTTCATAGGAACGAATGGCACGTTTTAGTGTCTTTACAGATAGATACCCGGAAATGATGATAGCCGAAGATTGTCGAGGTGTTGGACGCATGGCTACTCCAAACCGAAACATGTCAAACCGTGGCGTTGTAAGCGGTGGAATTTCAATACTCCCGCAACCTGTGCCAAAACCAAGCACCCAGATTGATTCCGATCGTGCCCAGTTAAGAAACTTTTCAATTACGCCCTTATGCGGATCTTTTCGCTTCGGTCGTTCTTCACTGAAATAATCCTTCATTGGATCCACTTCAATGGTTTTTCCTTCCGGAGTTTCTACCTTTCGCTTTTTGTTATAATCTTTCAGAAACTTGTCCCGGGTTTCCTGTATTTTCTTTTCGTCGTTATGTTGAGTGTTCTTTTTATCTTCAGTCATAAATATTACAATATTAGAATGATAGCAATGATACCTATAATGAGAGGAACCTTAAGGAACCATGAAACTGATTGTTCTACACGGAAACGTGGAAAAACTACGCCAACCAGTACTGAAATGAAATAAATCAGAAACGTTTTGATAATCAAAATACCCCATGAAGTAGCCCCTCCAAAGAAAAGGTTCATGAATAGTACAGCTTCAGCCACATGTAAAATGGCAGCATTGGTCCTTAATACTCCTAAATACGATGAATGATATTCAGTAGGCGGCCCAATTGGAATTTCATTTGGCGCCTTGACTAAATCAAACGGAGAATGCATGAAAATTCCTAACATTGAAAGTAGTGCTGCTAAAGTGGCCACTGGATTGGTGAAGAGTGTCCAGTTCATCACGCCGCCCTGTTGCGCGGCAACCATTTCTGATAAGGAAAGGGTGTTGTATTGTACTGCCAGTGCAATAATCGCCAGGGCAAAAGGTAATTCTACTGCTGTTACTTGCGATAAACCACGACTTACGCCTATTGCTGAATAGGGATGGCCTCCTTCTCCTGCGCCAAGAGCCATGCCTAACATACCAAAAAATTTGATGTAAAGGATAACAACAAGGTCTCCTGCAAAAGAGAAGTTGCTGAAAAATTCTGAGCCATAGATCAGCGGCATAAATAAAATAATCCCTAATCCACCAAGTAGTCTGAAAATAGGCCCTAATTGGAACATTACTCCATGATTAATGGAATTTCTGTTTGAATATAATTTAACAAGGTTGATCCATGGCTGATACCATCGAATGCCAATACGCCTGCCTACTCTGGCAGTTAATTTACGCATTATAGCGTTCATGAGTAATCCCCAGTTGAGGATTATGAATAATCCTAATAATGTAAATAATACGCGAGTTAGTAAGTCCATTAAAATCCTCCTGTTGTTATCAGATATACAATTACTACATAAATAATTACATGAAGCAAGTACGCCTGACCATTACCGTTGTAAATCCGGCGAATCTGGTCAGCCACTTCTTTAACTCCATCAGAAATCCATTGCCAGAATCTTGTAATGCCCGGCGCAACTAAAAATCCTAAAGCTTTATTATAACCGGCAAACATATTGTAAGAAATGTGTGTGGTTTCCGGTCGTATTGGTCTTTCTCCTGCGTACACAATGTTGAATTGTTTGACTTTCTTTGCATTTCGGTTTAGCATAATCAACCATAAGACTGCAATTGCGAAAACTCCCATGACGATAACCATGATTTGTGTCCCGTTCCAATACCCGAGTTGTCCGATTGCAGTTCCATCTCCTTTCCATTCCAATGGTGCAGAAGGGAAAAATTGCGCAGTTATCTCCCCAAAAGGCTGCAGCACGAGTCCGGGTTTCGCAGAGAAAAACATAATTCCCATTATCAGAATGTAAGCTGGTATCAGGAACCATGGTGATATTTCTTTTACTGTCCGGTGTTTGTCTTTAAGTTGCCCCAGAAAGACAGAGTGGATCAGGCGATAAAGGTAAAGGAATGCAATAATCCCTGAGAAGAATACCACTGCTCCCTGGAAGTACCATCCTTTGCCAATACTGGCGTTATAGAATAGCCATTTTCCTGCAAATCCTGAAAGTGGCGGCAGACCTGATAAAGCGACAATGCCGATTAATACTGCTATAAAACTATAGGGCATACGTTTAATTAGACCACCCATTTCATACATATTATGCGTTTTCAGTCTTAGTACGATTCCGCCTATTATGAGGAAAAGTATGGCTTTGTACATGAAATGGTTGATGCTATATGTAAACCCTGCAAGCCAACCGACATGAGTCATAATGGCAAATGCAAAGAGTATATAACCCAATTGTCCGATACTGGAATAGGCGAGCAGACGTTTAGCGTCTTCCTGGAAAACTGCGCTTAAATTACCGATCAGGGCCGTTAGGGCACCAAGCCAGCCGAGCACATACATGAGCGGATGACCTGCGGCACTTTCAGCGCCCATTGAAATAAAGAGCAATACCAGTCCAAACACACCGGCTTTCAGTAATATTGCCGAGACCATAGGAGATACGTCTGATTCTGCTTCTGCATGAGCTCCGGGTAGCCAGATATGGACTCCAAGCGTTGCGGTTTTTGTCATAAAACCTACAGCTATAAGCGCATAAGCCCAACCTGTAAGTGCGGTTATTTGTGATAGTGATTCCAAAGCAATCGATTCACTATTGGCAAATGCTATTCCGAAGCCAGCCAACATGAGGTATGCACCACCGACAGAAAAAAGCATGTAGCTGAAGCCATGTTTAATACTGTTTTTGCCCCGGATAATTAGTATGTAGGAACCGATGGTCATCAATTCCCATGCAAAGAAGAACTGCAGCATTGATTCGGCCGTCAATAGTTCACCTAAACCAATAAACATTAGAAGGGCTGCAGGATAGAAACCCGGTCGCTTTCCCCGGTAAGTAAAACCCGGGATTAATGTCAGAATTCCTCCGATAAGGAAAATAATTCCAAAGAAGAAGCGTAATCCGTCTGTTTCATAAAGTCCTGGCATTACCAGATATCCATAATAGGCCAGCGCTGCTATTGAAATGACATTCTTCACACGAGCAGGGATAAAATCAAAAAGGAAAATGAGGATGATCAGTCCAAGTGGAATAAAGTTCAGTTTCCCGGCTCCTTCTGCTATTGGCGTTGCAAAGTATCCTCCCACATATAGAGCCACTGCCACAATGACTACAGGAACTATTTTTTTTAGTGAAATATTAAATGATGGTAAGGTTGTGTTTTCCAGTTTAATTGCATAGCCAAGCCATCTGAAAAGATATATTCCCTCAAGAAATGAACCCAGGAGAATTACAACGACCCATACATAACCAGCATTGGCTGAAAGCTGCATTATCATTTCCCATTTTGCAAAAAATGAAGGGAATGGAGGGAAACCGATTAATGCAAAAATGAATGTTCCAAATATGACAAGCAGGAATGGTTTCTTACGCAATGCTGACCAATCTCTTATATTGTCTCTGTCAAGAATGCCCGATAACCAGAATAAGCCAGCTTTGGCCAGGTAATGACTAATTAAAATTCCCAGGGCAATCAGCAGAAAATTACTGCTCATAAATTGAGAAAGGCCTATGACCATCATCAATAAGCCAATTTGTCCAACGGAGGAATAGCCAAGTAATCTGCGTGCACTTTCTTGTTTTATTCCAAGCAGATTTGAGCCCACAAAAGTTACCGCACCGATAGTAGCAATCATATTTAGCCACGCATCTCCTGCAATTGGCATAATTTTGAATAGCACATAGATCATAGCGGTTGCAAATGCTCCTGACACTAATGCGCCCAGTCCAGGATTAGCTCCCTGGTAAAGATCTAATGCCCAGCCATTGGCAGGAAAAGGTTTTAATTCAAGTACTATTGCTATCAATACAAGGAAAAGCGCTGCTATACCTCCTTTTGCAATAGTAAGATCTGTCCCGATAATATCGTCAATATAGAGAGTTCCTGTGATCTGATAAACGAAAATGACTCCGAGTAATAGAAGACCTGAGATAATGCTGGTTGCAACCAGGTATTTGAAGCCGGAAGAAAGGGCAATTGTATTTCGCTGGAGTATAACAAGTCCGGCAATTGCTACACTGGATATTTCTAAAAATACAAACAGGTTAAAAATATCCCGGGTCATAACCACGACATTCAGTCCGGCGAAAAGAAGGAGATATACAATCATTGAATTCACGCCTTCTTTTTTGAACTTATCCCAAAGGTAGAAACCACCCAGTAGTCCAAGAAAATTGATCATACTTGTCAGGATAGCTTCGTATTTTCCCATCATCAGACTAATGGAAAAAGGAGGCATAAAGCCGGCTGTAAATGTATAATTGGGTGAATTTCCGGCAAAAACTGTTGACCATAGCCATTGAAGCGAGATAAAAGTTAGAAATGCCATGGTTAGCAACATGATCACACCCGAAGTGTTTTTTCCTGCTTTTTTTATGATGCCAAGCAGAAAAGCAATTCCAAGTCCTGATCCGACAATATAAATAGGTTCTACCATTTTAGATCGTTATAATTGTTTATTTCTAATGTTTTTCTTCTTTGATATAGTCTTAATGCATAAACAAGCATTAATGCAGTAATACCGAGTCCGATAACAATAGCAGTGAGTACTAATGCCTGTGGCACCGGATCCACTATTTCATTTGCTGCATTTTTTAAATTTACAGTTTCATCAAGGATTGGAGCTGTTTTGCCTTTTAAATACCCTACACTTACCATAATGATATGTGTGCCTGTATCGAAAAGCGAAAAGCCAACGATGATCTTAATGATATTCTTTTGAGTTAAGACACCCCACAAGCCAATCAGAATTAGCAGGATGCCTGTAGCACTGGCAATATGAGCTAAACTTATTTGTTCCATTATATTTCTTCTTTCTGTGTTTCTTGTAGATTACTGACAATACC
>CAYFRV010000197.1:0-2016 GCA_964345495.1 uncultured Bacteroidales bacterium
AGTATAACTACTCCTTAATAACTTTAATCTCCGTTCTCCTGTTTTTTGCCCTTCCTTCAGCAGTTTTATTAGATGCTATCGGCCGTTCCTCACCATATCCTTTGTATGTTAACCGTTCCGGTTCAATACCCCTTTTAATAAGGAAATCATATACAGACCGTGCCCTTTTCATTGACAGTTCTTTGTTGTAACTATTTGATCCTACATTATCTGTATGTCCGGAAATTTCAATCTGTAATGTCGGATTATCCGTTAATAATGTATAAACCTTATTTAATTCAACTTTTGATTCCGACTGTAGCCTAAAAGAATCAGTTTCGTAAAACACATTCCTTAATATCATCTTTTCTCCTTCTTTTATAGGCTTTAGCGGGATATCTTTCAAATAAGGTTCTGAGGCTTTGTGCCTTCCTTCAAATTTGAAATTATCAGAATAAAAGAGATATTTTTCTTTAGAAACATTAAGAACATAATTCTTATTGGCGGGAATGGAAACCAGGAAACTTCCTGTCTCCTTACGTGAATAAGAATTCATAATTGTCCGGCCGCTTTTCATTGAAATTAATTCAAAGTTGGCTTTTAGTGGTTTTTTCGTCTCAGCATCAAAAACATTTCCTTTCATGTAGGAACTTGCAACGGGTTTTGCCTTTTCAGGAAGTTCAAATTTGTAAATATCCTTTTGTTTTCCATCTTTTCGGTCACTAGCGTAGTAAGCTTTATCACCGGAGGAATTTACTACCATTCCAAATTCGCTTTCCGTAGTGTTAATCGGATAGCCGAGATTCTTTGGTGAAGTCCAGCCTGTATCTTCTTTCTTTTTAGAAACAAAAAGATCCATACTTCCCATTCCCAGCCAACCAGCTGAAGCAAAATACAATGTTTTATTATCCATGTGTATGAAAGGGGCCATTTCCTCTTCTGGTGTGTTAATGCTATCGCCAAGATTTTTCGGCTCAGTCCACTCTCCATTTTCATTCTTTGTACTTTTCCAAATGTCTTTTTTTCCTTCGCCACCTTTACGGTTACTTACAAAATACAATGTTTGCCCATCCGGCGATATTGAGGGCTGGGACTCCCATTTATTTGTATTAATGGGTTTTCCAATATTTTCAGGCTCGCTCCAACTCCCTCTGCTCTTTTCTGATATATAAATATCGCACCCGCCCTGGCCATCCTTCTTATTACATGCACTGAAATACATAGTTTTTCCATCGGCAGATAAACTTTGTGCTCCTTCATTATATTTGGTGTTTAGAGGAGCTCCCATATTCCGTGCATGCGTCCAGACAGAATCTTCTCTATAACTCACAAAAAAATCTTCCTGATTTTCGTGAATACGGGACTCCATTAATTTTCTCCTTCTTTCCGGTAATTGTTGTATACGCTCTTTAATTTCATCAAGGTCTTTGCGGGGAATTAAACGAGTTATTACAAGTGTCTTTCCATCAGCAGAAATAGAAGGCCAGTATTCATTATATTGGCTGTTTACAGAATCGCCAAGATTTTCAGGTTTAAAATCAACCGGGTTTTCCACTTGTTCTATCGCAAACTCACAGGATTCAATCCGGTTATTCGCTTTTTCTTTTAGGGCAGGCTTTACATCCTCATATCCTAAAAATTCATTAAACCTGTCTATAGCATTCTGAAACTGCCCCATCTTCTGATAAAGCAAGCCCATACTATAAAAAACATTTGGATAATATTCAGGATCAATTTTTATTGCTTGTTTGTAGGAGCTAACAGCCTTTTGATACTCATCCATACCTTCAAATATCTGCCCTTTAATTATAAAAGCTTCAACAAACTCTTCATCTTTATCAATCGCCTTATTAATATTTTCCAGCGCATCGTCGTACTCTTTCAACCTGTATTGATTCAATCCTTCTTCAAAATACTTTAAAGCTCGCTTAGAATCAGTTGAATATTGTCCTTGTGAATAGGATAACTGAAAAATAAACAGAAAAGAAAACAGGAATATAAGATATTTCATTGTATATGATTTTATTGTTCTATTGT
>CAYFRV010000197.1:2116-5659 GCA_964345495.1 uncultured Bacteroidales bacterium
TATTGTTATATTGTCGCTAAAATTTCAGAAAACCGTCTTCTATTCATTTCCACTTTTTTCTAAAACTTGCAGATAAGATTTCATATAAATTGTGATTTTCTATGGAATACGCATGAATTTATGAGCCTGCAAAGAAATATTCCATATTGGATAAGCTTTTACATATTCAACGATCAACGGGATTATTTTCTTATATTGACTCCATTCGGGTTGTAAATATAAGCGGCATCTGTCATTAACCTTTTCTGAAACTTCTTCAGCCCAACGTAGGTCATCTTCTTCATAGATAATAACCTTAAGCTCATCCGCTTTATCATAATAAACAGATAAAGGAGGTGTTTGTTTTTTGGGAGACAAACAAATCCAATCCCATTGGCCGGTCAATTGATTTGTGCCTGCAGTTTCCAGAAAGGTCTTTATCTGATGCTTCTTCAACGCTTCACACAAAGGATTCATATTATAAAGCGAAGGCTCTCCACCTGTAACAACAATAGACTGTGCAGGTGTTTGCAATACTTCCTCAACTATATTATCCACCTCAACCAACGGATGAACTTCCGGATTCCATGTGACTTTTGAATCGCACCAGTGGCAACCAATATCACAGCCACCTATCCGTATAAAATAGGCTGGTTTACCAGTATGAAACCCCTCACCCTGAACCGAATAAAATTGTTCTACCAATGGAAGCTTAAGCCCTTTTTCAAATATTTCGTTGTGTATATCTTTCAAACCATAAAATTTAACTGCACAAAATTAGTTAAAAATTAAGAATAAAAAGACAGAATCCTTAAACCGGGGTTGCTATCACACACTCAATAAGTTCGAAATCCGGCGACACATAAAACTAAATATCAAAAAATTAATACGATCACAAAAATATTGACTTGAACAAAATGAATTCTTAACTTTGAATAAAACCAAACTTTATAAAATATAATCAATCATGACACAAAGGAGAGTTCACAAAACTTTTATCCTCATTTTGGGGAGTATATTTGTAGTCTCTATTATTGGATTAAACTCATTTACCCGAAAGAAAACAAACATCAAAGGAGGTAATGATATGGAACTATTCTGCAAGGATTTCAGCAATAACGAATCAATTCCCAAAAAATTCACTTGCCAGGGAAATGATGTCAATCCTCAACTAGAGTGGAAAGATGTACCAGAGGGAACAAAAAGCTTTGCCCTCAGTGTAAAAGACCCCGATGCACCAATAGGAACATTCGTTCACTGGCTTGTTTATGATATACCAGAGGATAAGCGAAAAATAGAAGAAAATTCAGTTCCGGGCAAACAAGTAGAAAACCATTTTAAACAGGAAAATTATGGCGGGCCATGTCCTCCCTCGGGTGAACACCGCTACTATTTCAGACTCCATGCTCTAGACACAGGAACATTGGGAAATATAGACGATAAAGACGAATTTGACAAAATCGTGGAAGACCATACTATAGAAAAAGCAGAATTGATGGGAAAATATCAAAAAGAATAAACCTCTCCCCTTCCAACGTTTTTCTGCTCTCTCATTTTTCCTTTCCATTTGAGAGAGCAGAAAACTTAATTCCAGTCAACATTTTTGATTGAATACTTCCGGAAAACTTAAAACAATTTGAAAAATAATTCAGACGATTGAATCAGCCTTGTTTATAGAAATTAGACTATTGTCTTATCCTGATATGTGTCACTGGTATTTATTTGTATTTATGCGAATTAGAAAGTCGATTGTATTAACTAACTGCCTGATAGACTATTAAAACATTCTAAATAAAAAGTGCTGCGAAACTTTTAATTTTAATGGTAAATTTGTTCAGGTTATATAATTTTGGAACGCATATTCGTTAACAAATAAATTTAAAACAATACGCTATGAAAAACATTACTCGATTTTTTGGTGTTCTGGTTGCAGGAATATTACTGGTTGGGATGGCCAATAACTCAACCCTGGCTGATACAAAGGGAAAACCTAAACTTGAGTTTAAGGCTGAAAAAAATCGAATCCAGTTAGATACCATGTACTTAAGCGAAATGGATGATGAGGTAAATATAGAAATCGAATTCGAAAATACCGGGGATCAACCGCTGATAGTTAACAAAGTAACGGGATGCTGCGGCACACAAATCAAATACTGGCCAAAACAGCCAATTTTACCAGGAAAAGAGGGTACAATCCAGGTTTATTTCAGAGTTCCTCCGCGCCCACACCAAATCAGCCGGACAGTGAAAGCTATATCCAATGACCCTGAGGGAGCCAAAACACTCAGAATACAAGGTATCGTAAAAGAAAAGGACGATGGATCAATTAAACTCGGAAATAATTAGGCAACTTCAGAAGTAGAGATAAATCTTGAAACAACAAATAAACTATTTCTTAAAATATAACCTAAGCTTACTGGGGTTTGGACTCTTAATGTCTTTCTTCTCCAGCTTTGGCCAAACTTTTTTACTTTCTCTTTATGTACCTTCAATTGAAGAGCTATTGAACATCAGTAACACAGAGTTTGGTACCATCTACGCTGTAGCCACAATTGGAAGTGCATTAACCCTACCATGGATTGGGAAGTATTTCGACAAGGTAGATACAAAAAAGTACAGCCTTATGGTTATTTCAGGACTTTTTGCCGCCTTGCTTCTGCTTTCCTTTTCCTACCATGCAATAATAGTTGTGATAGCTTTTTACGGCTTGCGCCTATTTGGACAAGGACTTATGACCCACACTTCTGTTTCGAGCATGGCCCGTTATTTCAGTACTGACCGTGGAAAAGCCATTGGGGCAGCAAGCCTTGGACATCCTGCCGGAGAAGCCGTATTGCCAATTCTCATCACGCTCTTAATAGGCAGTATCGGCTGGCGAGGAGCACTTCACGTTTCAGCTCTAACCTGTATTTTATTAGTGGCTCCTTTGGCCCTTATTTTTCTCAACCGATCAAAAACCAGAATAAGGGCCTATCGAATGCAGGCCCGTGCCTCCGGAAGTAAGTATAATAATGTAAGTATTACAGAATTGATCAGGCAAAGGAAATTCTGGATAATTACCCCGGTGATCTTTATCGTAGGATTTACAAATACAGCAATTTTCTTCTTTCAACTCAAGCTTGGAGAAGCTAAAGGCTGGAGCCCCGAATGGGTCGCCGGCTCAATATCCGCTTTTGCTATTGCAGGTGCAATAGGTATGACAGGAATTGGAACACTAGTAGACCGGTTTACGGCAAAAAGATTGTTCCCTTTTCACATGATCCTCTATATGATCGGTCTGCTCGCCCTCATCCTTTTTGATCATCGCCTCGTGTACCCCATTGCTTTAATATTCATTGGACTTGGACACGGAACCGGTAGAACTATTAAAGACGCTATGCTGGCCGAAATCTATGGCTCCGATATTATTGGGAAAATACGAAGTATATTCATAACAGTCATGGTAACCAGTACAGCCCTAGGACCGGTCTTTTTTGGTATCCTGTTGGATATGAAAGTTTCTTATACACTAATATTTACCGGCGTACTTATTGCAACATTATTATCTACATTGAACGGACTAAG